>NZ_JBXAYG010000003.1:0-296806 GCF_056782155.1 Dellaglioa sp. CoH-55-MRSF-9
TAAGCTTCTTAGCGCCAAGAGTAGTTGGGGGTCGCCCCCTGCGAGGGTAGGACGTTGCCATGCTTTTTTTATTATTTGGAGGTTTAGCTCAGTTGGGAGAGCGTCTGCCTTACAAGCAGAGGGTCACAGGTTCAAGCCCTGTAACCTCCATTTGAGCCGTTAGCTCAGTTGGTAGAGCATCTGACTTTTAATCAGAGGGTCGACAGTTCGAGCCTGTCACGGCTCATTTTCAATTCCACATTCTGCGGGTGTGGCGGAATTGGCAGACGCACTAGATTTAGGATCTAGCGTCGTAAGACGTGGGGGTTCAAGTCCCTTCACCCGCATCATTTTCAGTTATGCCGACTTAGCTCAGTTGGTAGAGCACCTGATTTGTAATCAGGGGGTCGGGCGTTCGAATCGTCTAGTCGGCACCATTTTTTAATTTTTTTGCGGAAGTAGCTCAGTGGTAGAGCATCACCTTGCCAAGGTGGGGGTCGCGGGTTCGAATCCCGTCTTCCGCTTTTCAATAAATGCCGGGGTGGCGGAACTGGCAGACGCACAGGACTTAAAATCCTGCGGTGAGTGATCACCGTACCGGTTCGATTCCGGTCCTCGGCACCATTTATTGTTTTAATTTTATATTTTTAATGCACCCATAGCGCAACTGGATAGAGTGTCTGACTACGAATCAGAAGGTTGTAGGTTCGACTCCTACTGGGTGCATTTTTTTGTGTTCGGGAAATAGCTCAGCTTGGTAGAGCACCTGGTTTGGGACCAGGGGGTCGCAGGTTCGAATCCTGTTTTCCCGATTAATTGAAAAAGGAATTTAAACTTTATGTTTAAATTCCTTTTTTTGTTTAGGACAAATAACTTTCAATTTTAATTTATATTTCGTATAATGAAAGTCAACATTAGTCAAACTATTTGAGGTGATGAATATGCAGGGTCAGAATATTTCTGATGTGATTGAGAAGTATTTTAAGAAAATTCTTTTAGACGAAAAAGAAATAGTCATTAAACGTTCTGAAGTTGCTGAATTATTTAATTGTGTACCATCGCAAATAAATTATGTTATTAACACGCGATTTACTATTCAAAATGGATATGTAGTAGAGAGTAAACGTGGTGGCGGTGGATATATTAGGATAGAAAAGGTAAATCTTTTTGTAGATCAAGAATTTATTCAAACAATAGAAAATTTAATTGGTACAAACGTATCCCAACAAGAAGGTTACGATATTATTCAAAGTTTATATGATGAGAAGACATTGACAAAAAAAGAATCAAATTTAGTTTTAGCTATAATAAAGAAAGATGTTTTTCTTGGTATGGATACAGAATCAGAAAATATGATACGCGCTAAAATGTTGATTAATTTAATTAATCGCTTACGATATGAAGAGTAGAAAGAGGTAATAATATGGATAATTTATTTACGCCGAGTGCAAAAGAAGTTCTTATTCGAGCACAGGAAGCTGCTAAACACTATCGTCAACAAGCCGTTGGTACTGAACATTTACTTTTGGCTTTGTCTGAAGTACAAAATGGTATTGCAGATAAAGTATTGAAACAATTTAATGTTGATCCAGAAGATATAATGGAAGAAATCGAAAGATTCACTGGTTATGGATCATTGAGATTAAATAAAAATGATAATTATTTACCTTACTCACCAAAAGCAAAAATGATTTTATCAATTGCTAACGATGAAGCTAAAAATTTAAATGCAAGTAAGGTGGGTACAGAGCATCTTTTACTAGCGCTAACAAGTAATAATGAAATATTATCATCAAGAATTATGGGCGGATTAAGTGCTGATGTTAAGCAGGTACGTAAAATGATTTTCCGTCAACTTGGTGTCAGTGAAGTTCAGATGAGACAAAAGAATCGTGGTAAACAAACTCCAGAAGAGGGAACACCTACATTAGATGAATTAGCACGTGATTTGACTAAAATGGCTCGTGATAAGCAGATTGACCCTGTAATTGGTCGAGATTCTGAAGTGAAAAGATTAACTCAAGTATTGAGTCGTCGAACTAAGAATAATCCAGTGTTAATTGGTGAACCTGGTGTTGGTAAGACTGCAATCGCTGAGGGGTTTGCTCAACGATTAGTTGACGGAAACGTTCCTGAAGACATGATTGGAAAACGATTAATGATGCTTGATATGGGATCATTAGTTGCGGGAACAAAATATCGTGGTGAATTTGAAGATCGGTTAAAGAAAATATTGAAAGAAGTATACACGACTAAAGATGTTATTTTATTTATTGATGAATTACACACGTTAATTGGTGCAGGGGGTGCAGAAGGTGCAATAGATGCATCTAATATATTAAAACCTGCATTGGCTCGTGGTGAAGTTCAAGTTATTGGTGCAACGACATTAGATGAGTATCAAAAATACATTGAATCTGATGCTGCTTTGGAACGACGTTTTGCGACAATCACAATCAAAGAACCAACAGAAGCACAGACTGTTGATATTTTAAAGGGACTCCGACCTAAATATGAGGCACATCATCGCGTGCAAATTACCGATGATGCAATTGAAGCAGCAGTAGAAATGGGTAATCGATATATTACTGATCGATTCCTACCTGATAAGGCGATTGATTTAATGGATGAAGCCGCTGCTCAGGTTCGTATTGAGCGCCCAAGGACTAAATCAAAATTAAGTAAAAAACAAGATCAACTTGACGAATTGCGTCAACAAAAAGATGATGCAGTTAGTCAGCAAGATTTTGAATTAGCTGCGGGTATTCGTACAAAAGAAATGCGTGTTAAAAAGCAGGTTGAAGATTTAGAAGCCGAAAAAAATGCTGCCGTTAAGTCTAGTGCAGAACATTATGATATAAAGGTAACTAGCGAAGAAATTGCAGGAATTGTTTCTGATTGGACAGGTGTTCCAGTACAACAATTGAATAAAAGTGAAAGTGATCGCTTAATTCATCTTGAAGACATTTTGCATAAACGTGTTATTGGTCAAAATGAGGCAGTTAGCTCAATTGCAAAGGCTATTCGACGTGCTAGAAGCGGATTGAAAAATCCAGCAAGACCAATTGGTTCATTCATGTTCCTTGGGCCAACGGGTGTTGGTAAAACTGAATTAGCTAAGGCACTTGCTGAAGCTATGTTTGGCTCTGAAGAAGCAATGATTCGAGTGGATATGTCGGAATATATGGAAAAATATAGTACAAGTCGCTTGATTGGATCGCCACCAGGTTACGTTGGATATGATGAAGGTGGACAATTGACTGAAAAAGTTCGTCAGACACCATATTCTGTTGTTCTCTTGGATGAAGTTGAAAAAGCGCATCCTGATGTTTTTAATATTTTACTTCAAGTGTTAGATGATGGATACTTAACAGATTCTAAAGGACGTCGTATTGATTTTAGAAATACAATTATCATTATGACATCTAACTTAGGTGCAACTGCCGTTCGTGATGAGAAGTTTGTTGGATTTGGTGTAGAATCTGAAAAAGATGAATATAAGGCAATGTCTGGAAAAATTCGCGCGGCTCTTAAAAAAGCCTTTCGTCCAGAATTTTTAAACCGAATTGATGAATCAATTATATTCCATTCATTAACTAAAGTTGAATTACATGAGATTGTGAAATTGATGACTAAAGAAGTTATTGATAGGTTGAAGGAACAAGATATTAAGGTTAAAATATCACCTGCAGCAATTGATGTGATTGCTAAGGCAGGGTTTGATCCAGAATATGGTGCTAGACCCATTCGTCGTGCATTACAAACAGAAGTTGAGGACCGTCTAAGTGATATTCTTCTTTCTGGTCAAATAAAAGATAATGATAATATTACAATTGGTGCTGTAAAAGGTGTTATCAAAGTAACGATTAAAGAATCAAAAACTAAAGTAGCAGTGAAGTAAACTTAAAAAGGTGTAACTATTCATGTAGTTGCACCTTTTTTATCACTAGAAAAGGAGTGTTATCTATGGAAAAAATAGATCTTATTGTAATTGGTGGAGGCTCTGCTGGAATTGCAGCAGCAAATCGAGCTGGTTCTTTTGGAAAAAAAGTAATTTTAATAGAAGGAAATGAAATTGGTGGAACTTGTGTCAACGTTGGATGTGTACCTAAAAAGATTATGTGGTCTGCAGCAGCGTTAGCACAAGATTTTGATTTAGCTACTGATTATGGGTTTACTAAACAACAGCCGCAACTTGATTTTGAAAAATTAGTTGCTAACCGTTCTGCATATATTGAACGATTACATGGCGCATATTTCAGAAATTTAGATAAAAATCAGGTACAAGTCATTAAAGGCTATGCAAAATTTATTGATAATCAAACAGTTGAAGTTAATGGCTCAAAATATGTCTCAGAGCACATACTAATTGCAACTGGTGGAACACCCAATATACCCGACATTCCTGGCGCAACGTATGGGATTGAATCTAATCAATTCTTTGATGATTTGAAAGAATTACCTGCTAAAGTTGCGGTTATCGGAAACGGTTATATTGGTACTGAACTTGCTGGAACGTTGAATGCACTAGGGTCAAAAGTTCACATGTATGCAAAATACGACACGTTGTTACCTAATTTTGATGAATTAATTTCAACAAATGTAACAGAAACGTATATAGAAAATGGAATTGATATTAGTTTTAACTCAAAGGTGACAGAGTTGAAACGGCGAAGTGATGGTAAATATGAAGTTATTACCAATGATGACTCATTGGTCGTAGATTGTGTTATTTGGGCGGTTGGCCGCCGACCAGTTACCGATAAAATGAATATTTCTGCCACAAATATTAAATTAAATGATAATGGTACTATTGTGGTCGACGAGTATCAAAATACATCAGTTGCTGGTATTTATGCGACTGGGGATGTTATTGGTAAACTTGACTTAACACCTGTTGCAATTGCAGCTAGCCGAAGATTAATGGAGCGTGTGTTTAATAATAAACCTACGGAACATTTAGATTATAAATTGGTACCCACAGTGGTATTCTCACATCCAGTTGCTGGAACGATTGGTTTAACTGAAGCTGAAGCAACTTTAGAATATGGTCAAGAAAATCTAAAAATTTATCGATCATCATTTACACCAATGCGTTATAGTTTAGGTGATAGTAAGGTGAAGGAAAACCTGAAGTTAATTACGGTTGGTAAAGATGAACGAATTGTTGGATTACATGGTGTTGGAGAAGGCATGGACGAAATGCTACAAGGATTTGCAGTAGCAATTAAAATGGGCGCAACTAAAAAAGATTTCGATGATACAGTTGCTATTCACCCAACGAGTGCTGAAGAATTTGTGACGATGACTTAATGAGCACGAACTGTTGACATCCGATTCAATAGCGTATATGATAATTAAATGTATAATACTGTGAATTTTTATAGCTGATTACGATCTATTGTCCGTAAGAAGCCTTATAGAGAGACAAAAATGGTGATTATTTAAAAATAAATAAACTGTTTTTGTTTTTTCTTTTGCCAAAAAAACCGATTTTTTCGTCTAGTATGCAATTTGTAATCAAACTGTAATATAAAATCATCGGACTTTGGCAGGTTTACAGAATAAATTTGAGAGGTGACTAATTTGGCTGGACATTTAGTAAACTACGGTAAACACAGTACACGTAGAAGTTACGCACGTATCAAAGAAGTTTTAGATTTACCTAATTTAATCGAAATTCAAAGTGACTCTTACCAATGGTTCTTGGATGAAGGTCTTCGTGAAATGTTTGAAGACATCATGCCAATTGACGATTTTGCTGGTAACTTATCATTAGAATTTGTTGATTACCAATTATTAGAACCTAAATACACTGTAGATGAAGCACGCGCACATGATGCGAACTATTCGGCTCCATTACATGTTACATTACGTTTAACTAACCATGAAACTGGCGAAATTAAATCTCAAGATGTTTTCTTTGGTGATTTCCCATTAATGACAGAACAAGGAACATTTATCATTAATGGTGCTGAACGAGTTATTGTTTCTCAATTAGTTCGTTCACCAGGGGTTTACTACAATGGTTCATTAGATAAAAATGGCCGTGAAACATATGGCACAACTGTTATTCCTAACCGTGGTGCATGGTTAGAATATGAATCAGATGCTAAAAATATTTCATATGTACGTATTGATCGTACACGTAAAATTCCATTAACTGAATTGGTCCGCGCTTTAGGATTTGGTTCTGATGATGAAATTATTGAAATGTTGGGTAACAATGATAGCTTAATGCTAACACTTGAAAAAGATGTTCATAAAAATACGGATGATTCACGTGTTGAAGAATCTTTAAAAGATGTTTATGAACGTCTACGTCCCGGCGAACCTAAAACAGCTGATAGCTCACGTAGTTTATTGACAGCTCGTTTCTTTGATCCAAAACGTTACGACTTAGCTCCAGTTGGTCGTTACAAAATTAATAAAAAATTAAGCTTGAAAACACGTTTATTGAACCAAACATTAGCTGAAACATTGGCTGATCCAGATACTGGTGAAGTACTTGCACAAAAAGATACCGTAATTGATAAACAAGTTATGGAAACTTTAGCACCATATCTTGATCGTCAAGATTTCAAGACGGTCACATACCACCCATCAGAAGATGGTGTTGTTACTGAACCTATGGTACTTCAAATCGTTAAGGTTTATTCTCAAGTAGACCCAGAACGTGAGATGCCAATGATTGGTAATGGCAATATTGACTTACAATACAAACATATTGTACCTGCTGATATTATTGCTTCAATGAACTATTTCTTTAATTTAAAAGAAAATATTGGTTCTGTGGATGATATTGATCATTTAGGTAACCGTCGTATTCGTTCAGTTGGTGAATTACTACAAAATCAATTTAGAATTGGTTTATCACGTATGGAACGTGTTGTACGTGAACGTATGTCAATTCAAGATACAACAACTGTTACACCACAACAATTGATTAACATTCGTCCTGTTGTGGCTTCTATTAAAGAATTCTTTGGTTCATCTCAATTATCACAATTCATGGATCAAACTAATCCACTTGGTGAATTGACACATAAACGTCGTCTTTCTGCCTTAGGACCTGGTGGTTTGACTCGTGATCGTGCTGGATATGAAGTTCGTGATGTTCATTACACGCATTACGGTCGTATGTGTCCAATTGAAACGCCTGAAGGACCTAACATTGGTTTGATTAATAGTTTATCAAGTTATGCACGTGTTAACCGATATGGTTTTATTGAAACACCTTATCGTCGTGTGAGCTGGGAATCACATCAAGTAACTGATAAAATCGATTACTTGACTGCTGATGAAGAAGATAACTATGTTATTGCACAGGCTAACTCACCATTAAATGAAGATGATTCATTTGTAAATGAACTCGTTATGGCTCGTAATCGTTCAGAAAATATCGAAATCGGTATTGATAAAGTCGATTACATGGATGTTTCACCTAAACAAGTTGTGGCTGTTGCTACAGCATGTATTCCTTTCTTGGAAAATGATGATTCTAACCGTGCCTTGATGGGTGCCAATATGCAACGTCAAGCTGTTCCTTTAATCAATCCTCATTCACCACTTGTTGGTACAGGTATTGAATATAAGGCAGCTCATGATTCTGGTGTCGCTTTAATTAACAAAAACGAAGGTACTGTTGAATACGTTGATGCACGTGAAATTCGTGTTCGTCGTGAAGATGGCGCTTTAGATAAATACAAATTAATGAAATTCCATCGTTCAAATGGTGGTAAAAACTACAATCAACGTCCAATTGTTCGTGTAAACGATCATGTTGATGCTGATGAAATTTTAGCTGATGGTCCTTCAATGGAAAATGGGGAATTAGCTTTAGGCCAAAACCCATTAGTTGCCTTTATGACTTGGAATGGTTATAACTTTGAAGATGCTGTTATCATTAACGAACGTCTTGTTCGTGATGATGTCTACACATCAATTCATATTGAAGAATTTGAATCAGAAGCACGTGATACAAAATTAGGACCTGAAGAAATTACTCGTGAAATTCCTAATGTTGGTGAAGATTCATTAAAAGATCTTGATGAATTTGGTATCGTCCGTATTGGTGCTGAAGTTAATGATGGTGATATCTTAGTTGGTAAAGTAACACCTAAAGGGGTTACTGAATTATCTGCTGAAGAACGTTTATTACATGCTATCTTTGGAGAAAAGGCTCGTGAAGTACGCGATACTTCATTGAAAGTTCCTCATGGTGGTGGCGGTATTGTTCAAGATGTTAAAATCTTTACTCGTGAAGCAGGGGATGAATTAAGTCCTGGTGTTAATATGATGGTTCGTATCTACATTGCACAAAAACGTAAGTTACGTGTGGGTGATAAGATGGCTGGACGTCATGGTAACAAAGGGGTTGTTTCAATCGTTGTCCCTTCTGAAGATATGCCTTACATGCCAGATGGTACACCAGTTGATATTCTTTTGAATCCCATGGGTGTTCCTTCTCGTATGAATATTGGACAAGTTTTAGATCTTCATTTAGGTATGGCTGCTCGTAAATTAGGTATCCATGTTGCAACACCAGTTTTTGATGGTGCTCGCGATTCAGATATCTGGAATGTCTTTAAAGAAGCTGGAATTTCAGATGATGGTAAGACAATCTTATATGATGGACGTACAGGTGATGCATTTGATAACCGTGTTTCTGTAGGTGTTATGTACTATATGAAACTTGCTCACATGGTTGATGATAAAATCCATGCTCGTTCAATAGGACCATACTCATTAGTAACGCAACAACCATTAGGTGGTAAAGCACAATTTGGTGGACAACGTTTTGGTGAAATGGAAGTTTGGGCACTTGAGGCTTATGGTGCTGCTTACACGTTACAAGAAATTTTAACGTATAAATCTGATGATGTTGTGGGTCGTGTGAAAACATACGAAGCAATTGTCAAAGGCGAACCAATTCCTAAACCAGGTGTTCCTGAATCATTCCGTGTTCTTGTTAAAGAATTACAGTCATTAGGATTAGATATGAAAGTACTTGATGCTAAAAAGACTGAAATTGAATTACGTGACATGGATGATGACGATGATGATATCGTTAATGTGGATGCGTTAAGCAAATTAGCTAATGAACAAAAAGAGAAAAAAGCTAAAGAAGAAGCCGAAAAAATGGCTGCTGAAATGAACAAAGAATAATTTTGGCTTAGTTACTGAACTCAAATTTGTGTGGATGAAGCTAATGCTTAGTTTGAGAAATCCAACACACTATAAAACTAAAGGGAGGTCGGTCCTTTGATCGATGTCAATAAATTTGATAGCATGCAAATTGGCTTAGCATCTTCTGATAAGATTAGAAGCTGGTCATATGGTGAAGTTAAAAAGCCCGAAACAATCAATTATCGTACATTAAAACCTGAAAAAGACGGACTATTCGATGAACGTATTTTTGGACCAACAAAAGATTGGGAATGTGCCTGTGGTAAATACAAACGTATTCGCTATAAAGGTATCGTCTGTGATCGTTGTGGTGTTGAAGTTACTCGTTCTAAAGTACGTCGCGAACGTATGGGTCATATTGAATTAGCTGCACCAGTTACACATATCTGGTACTTTAAAGGAATTCCAAGTCGTATGGGTCTTGTCTTAGACATGAGTCCTCGTGCTTTGGAAGAAGTTATCTACTTTGCTTCTTACGTTGTTACTGAACCTGGTAACACACCTCTTGAAAAGAAACAGTTATTAACAGAACGTGAATATCGTGAAAAACGTGAAGAATACGGGACTGAATTCGAAGCTGGAATGGGTGCTGACGCTATTCGTCATTTATTACGTGATGTTAATCTTGCTGGTGAATCTGAAGAATTAAAAGAAGAATTGAAAGATGCTACTGGCCAAAAGAGAACACGTGCTGTTCGTCGTTTGGACATTTTAGAAGCATTCTTACTTTCTGAAAATGAACCTGCATGGATGGTTATGGATGCTGTTCCTATTATTCCACCTGACTTACGTCCAATGGTTCAATTAGAAGGTGGCCGTTTTGCCACTTCTGATTTGAATGATTTATACAGACGGGTTATTAACCGAAATAACCGACTAAAACGTTTATTAGATTTGAACGCTCCTGGTATTATTGTTCAAAATGAAAAACGTATGTTACAAGAAGCTGTTGATGCATTGATTGATAATGGTCGTCGTGGCCGTCCAGTTACTGGACCTGGTAACCGACCATTGAAATCTCTTTCACATATGTTGAAAGGTAAACAAGGACGTTTCCGTCAAAATTTACTTGGAAAACGTGTTGATTATTCAGGCCGTTCAGTTATTGCTGTTGGACCAACGTTACAAATGAATCAATGTGGTATTCCTCGTGAAATGGCTTTGGAATTATTCAAACCATTTATGATGAAAGAACTTGTTAAACGTGAAATGGCTTCAAATATTAAAAATGCTAAACGTAAACTTGATCGTCGCGATGAAGATATCTGGGATGTTTTAGAAGAAGTTATTGTTGAACATCCAGTTCTCCTTAACCGCGCACCAACACTTCATCGTCTTGGTATTCAAGCTTTCGAACCAATTTTAGTTGATGGTAAAGCAATTCGTCTTCATCCCTTAGCTTGTGAAGCTTACAATGCTGATTTTGATGGAGATCAAATGGCTATCCATGTACCTTTATCTGATGAAGCACAAGCAGAAGCTCGTTTGCTTATGTTAGCTGCTCATCATATCTTGGCACCTAAAGATGGTAAACCAGTTGTAACACCTTCTCAAGATATGGTTTTAGGTAACTACTACCTTACAATGGAAGAAGCTGGCCGCGAAGGCGAAGGTATGATCTTTAAAGATGCTAACGAAGCTGTAATGGCTTACCGTAATGGTTACGTTCATTTGCACACTCGTATTGGATTACAAACAGCAACATTAGCTGCTGAAGGTAAACCATTTACAGATTGGCAAAAAGAACGCATTATGATAACAACTGTTGGTAAAGCAATCTTTAATGAAATTTTACCTAATGAATTTGCCTACATTAATGAACCTAAGAATGATAACTTAATTAATAAAACAGCCGACAAATATTTTGTTGAACCTGGTCAAAATATTGGTGATGTTATTAAAGCACAAGAAATTATTTTACCTTTCAAAAAAGGATTCTTGAGTGATATCATTTCTGAAGTTTATAAACGATTTAAAGTAACTGAAACGTCTAAGATGTTAGATCGTCTTAAAAACTTAGGTTATGATCAATCAACACATGCTGGTATTACAGTTGGTATTTCTGATGTAACTGACTTAAAGGAAAAACCTGCAATTATTGAAGAAGCTCATAAACAAGTTGCTTTAGTTGCAAAACAATTCCGTCGAGGTTTGATTACAGAAGATGAACGTTATGAACGTGTTATTGCTATCTGGACACAAGCAAAAGATGATATTCAACAAAAACTAATGGAAGCATTGGGCACACAAAATCCTATTCAAATGATGAGTGATTCTGGAGCCCGTGGTAATATTTCTAACTTTACTCAATTAGCTGGTATGCGTGGTTTGATGGCAGCTCCTAATGGTAAAACAATGGAATTACCTATTATTTCTAACTTCCGTGAAGGTTTGTCAGTGTTGGAAATGTTTATTTCAACTCATGGGGCTCGTAAAGGTATGACTGATACGGCCTTGAAGACTGCCGATTCTGGATACTTGACTCGTCGACTTGTTGATGTTGCTCAAGATGTTATTATTCGTGAGAAAGATTGTTTCACTGATCGTGGCTTAGATGTATCAGCTATTAAAGAAGGAAATGAAATGATCGAACCATTGTATGACCGTATCTTAGGTCGTTATGCAATGAAGACCGTTAAAAATCCTGAAACTGGTGAAGTTATTGTCGCTTCAAACGAAATGATCGAAGAAAGCAAAGCGCAAGCAATTATCGCTGCTGGAATCGAACAAGTAACTATCCGCTCAGCATTTACATGTAACACTAAGCATGGGGTTTGTGAACATTGTTATGGTCGTAATATGGCTACTGGTGATCAGGTTGAAGTTGGTGAAGCAGTTGGTACTGTTGCTGCTCAATCAATCGGTGAACCCGGAACTCAATTAACAATGCGTACTTTCCATACTGGTGGGGTTGCTGGAGATGATATTACACAAGGGTTACCTCGTGTTCAAGAAATCTTCGAAGCACGTAATCCTAAAGGTCGTGCTGAAATTACAGAAGTAACAGGTATGATTGAAGCAATTGAAGAAAATCCTGCTGAACGTACTAAAGAAGTAACAGTTAAAGGTGAAACTGATACACGAACATATAGTTTACCTTATACTGCTGTTCTTAAAGTTGCCGAAGGTGATAAAATTCATCGTGGTGAAGCACTAACAGTTGGTTCAATTGATCCTAAACAATTAATTCAAGTTCGTGATGTTCTTTCTACGGAGAATTATATTCTTCGTGAAGTTCAAAAAGTATATCGTATGCAAGGGGTAGAAATCTCTGATAAGCATGTGGAGGTTATGTCTCGTCAAATGTTACGTAAGGTTCGCGTTATGGATCCCGGTGACACAAATGTATTACCAGGTACTTTAATGGATATCATGGATCTTAAAGAAGATAACTATAAGACATTGATCAAAGGTGGCATTCCAGCTACTTCACGTCCTGTCTTACTTGGTATCACTAAAGCATCTCTAGAAACAAACAGTTTCTTATCAGCTGCATCATTCCAAGAAACAACTCGTGTTCTTACGGATGCTGCTATTCGCGGTAAGAATGATCCATTAATTGGTCTGAAAGAAAATGTTATTATTGGTAAGATTATTCCTGCCGGTACTGGTATGCCAGATTACCGTCAAATTAAACCAAAAGAAACAGGTTCAATTTCAGCTAATGTTTATTCAATCTCAGATATTGAGAAACGAATGAAAGAAGAAGAAGCTAGCGTGAACGATTAACGTCATAGCTAAAAAAGAACAATTCTTATTAATTTAAGAGTTGTTCTTTTTTTTGTGCTTTATTAGCGAACAATTAACGCTTACATTTTAATAACGTCCGCAAACCATTGTATGGGTAAATAGACTGTGTTAATATTGTCATACAATAAAAAATACTGATCACCTATATAATGTCATGATATGGATGCTAGTTTCTACCCGGAGCCGTAAATTCCGGACTATATGTGAGTTAAAGCAAGCATGTATTAGGCATGAAATCCATAGAAAATCCGACTTATTAGTGTGAAAGATAATGTGGAGGATCAAATGAAGAATAGCACGGAATTAGAAAATAGTAGTTTGGATGAATCTAATTTATCAAATTTTAGAGCAGCAATATTAGGATTACAGCATTTATTAGCCATGTATTCAGGCGACATTTTGGTACCATTATTAGTTGGGGCTGCACTTGGGTTTAGTACAAAACAAATTACTTATTTAGTTTCGATGGATATTTTCATGTGTGGGATTGCAACATTATTACAATTGAAACGCACACGTTTTACTGGCATTGGTTTACCTGTAGTACTTGGGTGCGCGATTGAATACGTTGCACCATTGACTGCAGTAGGAAAACATTTTGGATTAGGAACAATGTATGGATCAATTATTGCTGCTGGTATTTTTATATTTCTAATTTCGGGATTCTTTGCAAACATTAGAAAATTCTTCCCACCAGTAGTGACAGGATCATTAATTACGTTAATCGGATTAACGTTAATTCCAGTTGCCTTTACCAACATGGGCGGTGGGGATGTGACAGCCAAATCATTTGGTAGTATCCCTAACTTAATAGTTGCAGGTGTAACCATTGCCGTTATTTTAGGCTTGAACATTTGGGGCCGCGGATTCATTCAACAAGTGGGTATCTTAATTGGTATTTTAGTTGGTGTGGTCGTTGCCTCATTTATGGGAAAAGTAACATTAGACCCAGTTAGCCAAGCTAATTGGTTTCAATTACCCCATGTTTTTATGTTTGCTGCCCCTAAATTTGAATGGTCATCAATTGTGACTATGATATTAGCAGCGTTAACAACTATGATTGAATCAACTGGTGTATTTTTTGCGCTGGGAGATATCGTTGGTCGTCCAATCAGAAAAGATGATTTAAAAAAAGGGTACCGTGCTGAAGGTATCGCAGCTGTTTTAGGTGGTATCTTTAATACGTTCCCATACTCGACATTTTCACAAAATGTTGGAATTGTGCAACTATCAGGAATTAAAACGAAGAAACCTGTTTATTTTTCAGCGTTCTTTTTAATTGCTTTAGGGTTACTTCCTAAAATTGGTGCAGCAGCAACTGTCATTCCAGCAGCCGTTTTAGGTGGTGCTATGTTAGTTATGTTCGGTATGGTTGGTGCACAAGGTATTAAAATGTTGCGCGAAGTTGAAGGTAGTAATAGTAATTTATTAATTATCGGTATTTCGGTCAGCTTAGGACTTGGTGTAACAGTACAACCAGCATTACTCCAAGCATTACCCTTAACAATCCAGACCATTTTTGGTAATGGACTTGTTGTCGGTAGTCTGTCGGCTGTTATCTTAAATATTCTATTCAATTATGGTCATTTGAATGACGCAATCGAAGATTAAAGTAAAAGCTAAGCAAATTTGCTTAGCTTTTTTATTTATATGAAGAAAGATAACGCAATAGTAATATAAACGCCAAACGTTATATGTGGGACAAATGGGAAAAATTGATATCGACTCTGTTTTACAGTAAAAAAGTAGATAAGTGAGCTGATACAAGCAAAAAGAGTGGCAATCAAACAAAAATGAACACCAAATGTTAGTTGAATGATAATCAGTAAAATAAAATCGCCAAGGCCGAGCTTTTGTTGAAAACATAAGACAAATAGAAACAGACTGAATAAGCTAATTGCTATTAGTGAGTCTGGAAACCCAAATAACAGATAATGCCACAGGATGAATAGTATTCCACCACCGATAGTTAAGCGACCAGAAATCAGTCGGTTAGTGAAATCCATAGCTGATAGAAAAGTTAAATAAAATAAGAACGTTATAAGTAATAGAAATTCAAAAAGAGATAGTTGAGTGAAAGATAAGGGCAACATGGCGGCCAAACTACATTCAAAAATAAATGAATAGGCTGGGAATTCTCCCTTGCAGAATCGACAGTGTCCGTGTAATCTAAGATAAGCGTAGATAGGAATTAGATCAAACCAAGGTATTTTTGTACCACAATAGTCGCAGATTGATCTTTTGTTGAATTGATTCTGATTCAATGCACAGCGTGTGGCAATGCAGGTGATGAATGAACCTAGGCAAGCACCTAGTAAAAATAAATAACTAATTAACATAATTTAAATCCTCCTATTAAAAAATACGCTTTTTAGTGTAAATACCATTGACGTATATTAAATACCGTGATATTCTGTGTAAGGTGCTTTTTGTGAACAGTTAATTCATCTACATAGTTGAGATTCTGTATAACAGCAGCGCATTATAAGACAGACGTCTAGGACGTTATTTTTTATTATTAAAAAATGAACCACCTGGATGTGTGGACTTAAAAAACAATTAACCTATAATAAGGAAGGAGGAAACTTTAGATGCCAACAATTAATCAATTAGTTCGTAAAGGTCGTAATTCTAAAGGTTCAAAATCTGGTGCACCCGCATTAAACTTCGGGTATAACAGTTACAAAAAAGTTCAAACAGATAATCCTGCACCACAAAAACGTGGGGTTGCTACTCGTGTCGGAACAATGACACCTAAAAAGCCTAACTCTGCTTTACGTAAATATGCGCGTGTGCGTTTATCTAACTTACTTGAAGTTACAGCTTACATTCCTGGTATTGGACATAACTTGCAAGAACATAGTGTTGTTCTTATTCGTGGTGGCCGTGTAAAAGATTTACCTGGGGTACGTTACCATGTTATCCGTGGTGCTCTTGATACAGCCGGTGTTGCTGATCGTAAACAAAGTCGTTCAAAATACGGCGCAAAGAGACCTAAATAAGAATAAAGTTATTCTAATAAAAATAGAATCTAAGGAGGTTATTTAGATGCCAAGAAAAGGCCCAGCTCCAAAACGAGAAGTATTGCCTGATCCAATTTACAATTCTAAATTAGTAACACGTTTAATCAACCGTTTAATGTTAGATGGTCGTCGTGGTACTGCATCAAAGATCTTGTATGATGCATTCGAAATGATTAAAGAACAAACAGGAAACGAACCTAATGAAGTTTTTGATGAAGCTATGAAAAACATCATGCCTGTACTTGAAGTTAAAGCTCGCCGTGTCGGTGGTTCTAACTACCAAGTGCCAATTGAAGTTCGCCCTGATCGTCGTTCAACTTTAGGTTTACGTTGGTTAGTAAGTTACGCACGTTTACGTGGGGAACATACTATGCCAGAACGTTTAGCTAAAGAAATCATGGATGCAGCAAACAATACTGGTGCATCAGTTAAGAAACGTGAAGATACACATAAAATGGCTGACGCTAATAAAGCATTCGCACATTACCGCTGGTAATTTTATAAAAGAATGGCTATTATATGATTTTGATAATCGATATAGTAGTCATTTTTTTGAATCTATTTTAGAATCGAAAGGAGATACTACAAAATGGCAAATAAACGCGAATTCCCACTAGAAAAAACGCGTAATATCGGGATTGTTGCTCATATCGATGCTGGTAAGACAACAACTACTGAACGTATTTTATACTATACTGGTAAAATTCATAAAATTGGTGAAACTCATGAAGGAGCTTCACAAATGGATTGGATGGAACAAGAACAAGAACGTGGTATCACAATCACATCAGCTGCAACAACTGCTGAATGGAAAGAACATCGTATTAATATCATCGATACTCCAGGACATGTGGATTTCACTATTGAAGTTGAACGTTCACTTCGTGTCTTAGATGGAGCCGTTGTTGTTTTAGATGGTCAATCTGGTGTTGAACCACAAACTGAAAACGTTTGGCGTCAAGCTACAACATATTCAGTTCCTCGTATCGTTTTCATCAATAAGATGGATAAAATGGGTGCTAATTTTGATTACTCAGTAGGCACAATCAAAGATCGTCTTCAAGTAAATGCTGTTCCTATCCAAATGCCAATTGGTGCTGAAGATGATTTTGAAGGTGTTATTGATTTAATCGAAATGAAAGCCGATTTATATGATAACGAAGATTTAGGTGCTACATGGGAAAGTATTGACGTTCCTGAAGAATATTTAGAAGAAGCTACAAAACGTCGCGAAGCTTTAGTTGAAGCCGTTGCTGATGTTGATGAAAAGCTTATGGAAAAATATCTTGATGGTGTGGAAATTACTAAAGATGAAATCAAAGCTGCTATCCGTAAAGCAACATTAAATCTTGAAATGTACCCAGTTCTTGCTGGTTCAGCATTTAAAAACAAGGGTGTTCAAATGATGTTGGATGCTGTTAATGATTTCTTACCATCTCCTTTAGATGTTAAACCTTATAACGCAGTAGATCCTAAAACAGATGAAGAAGTTGAAATCACAGCCGGTGATGACAAAGATTTCGCTGCTTTAGCATTTAAAATTGCAACGGATCCCTTCGTTGGTCGTTTAACATTCTTCCGTGTTTACTCAGGTACATTACAAGCTGGTTCTTATGTCTTGAACTCTACTAAAGACACGCGTGAACGTGTTGGTCGTATCCTTCAAATGCATTCAAATCACCGTAATGAAATTCCTGAAGTATTCTCTGGTGATATTGCTGCTGCTATTGGTTTGAAAAATACGACAACTGGTGATTCATTAACGGATGAAAAACATCCATTAATCCTTGAATCAATGGAATTCCCTGAACCAGTTATCCAAGTATCTATCGAACCAAAAACAAAAGCTGATCAAGATAAGATGGATATCGGTTTACAAAAACTAGCAGAAGAAGATCCTTCATTCAAGGCTGAAACTAACCCTGAAACTGGTGAAACTTTAATCGCTGGGATGGGTGAATTGCATTTGGATATCATCGTTGATCGTATGAGACGTGAATTTAACGTTGAAGCTACTGTTGGTGAACCACAAGTTGCCTACCGTGAAACATTTACAAAAACTGTTTCTGCACAAGGTAAATTCGTTCGTCAATCTGGTGGTAAAGGTCAATATGGTGATGTTACAGTTGAATTCTCACCTAATGAAGAGGGTGGCGGTTTCGCATTCGAAGACGCTATCGTCGGTGGGGTTGTTCCTCGTGAATATATTCCTTCAGTTGAACAAGGTTTGAGAGAAGCTATGCAAAATGGTGTTCTTGCAGGCTACCCACTTATTGATGTTAAAGCTAAGTTATATGATGGATCATATCATGATGTCGATTCTAACGAATCAGCATTTAAGGTAGCTGCCTCAATGGCATTGAGAAAAGCTGCTAAGAGTGCTGGTGCTGTTATTCTTGAACCAATGATGAAAGTTGAAGTTGTCGCTCCTGAAGATTACTTAGGTGATGTTATGGGACATGTAACTGCTCGTCGTGGACGTGTTGAAGGTATGGAAGCTCGCGGAAATGCACAAGTTGTTAACGCAATGGTTCCTCTTTCAGGTATGTTCGGTTACGCAACTACTTTACGTTCTTCTACACAAGGACGTGGTACATTCACAATGACATTTGATCATTACGAAGCTGTACCAAAATCAATCCAAGAAGAAATTATGAAGAAAAACGGAACAGCTACTGATTAATTAGTTGGTCTGAATTATAAAAGAAGTTATCACTTGTTGATAGCTTCTTTTTTTGTGGTAAAATAACATTTGGAAAATAAAAAAAGTTTTAAAAATGTTAATTATGATTATATAATGAGAAACTTTGAAAAAAAATAAGAAAGCACTTGCCATAAGGCTTTATCTCTAGTAGTATAGATAAGTACCCAAAAACAGATGGCGTATTACGCCCTGCGATAGGGTTTCATAGAATGAGCTAAGATGTGAAAGATTGCGACACGCCCGGCAGCTTTGCCACGCAAGGTGTGTCGGTCACTTACACGGAGCTAGTCTTATTTTTAAAATAGACGAAGGAGGGAACAAAATGGCAAAACAAAAAATTCGTATTCGCTTAAAAGCTTACGAACACCGTATTTTAGACCAATCTGCTGACAAGATTGTTGAAACTGCAAAAAGAACAGGGGCAACAATTTCTGGACCAATTCCATTGCCAACAGAACGTACATTATACACAGTTTTACGTTCACCACATAAGCATAAAGATTCACGTGAACAATTCGAAATGCTTACACATAAACGTTTGATTGATATCGTTAACCCAACACCTAAGACAGTTGATTCATTGATGAAACTTGACTTACCTAGTGGCGTTGATATTGAAATCAAATTATAAAACAGAGTTACAAAAATAAAAATACAAACATATTGGAGGTGTACTCATGACTACAAAAGGAATCTTAGGAAAAAAAGTAGGTATGACACAAGTTTTTACTGAAAATGGTGAATTGGTACCAGTTACAGTGATTGAATCTACGCCAAACGTTGTTTTACAATTGAAAACAATTGAAAACGATGGTTACGAAGCAATTCAATTAGGTTACCAAGACATGCGCGAAGTATTAACAAACAAACCTGCTAAAGGTCATGCAGCAAAAGCAAATACTACTCCTAAGCGCTTCGTTCGTGAAATTAACGATGTTGAGCTTGGAGAATATAACGTAGGTGACGAAATTAAAGTTGATACATTCTCAGCTGGCGATATCGTTAACGTTACGGGTACGTCTAAGGGACATGGTTTCCAAGGAAATATCAAACGTTGGGGACAATCACGAGGTCCTATGACTCATGGTTCTCGTTATCATCGTCGTCCTGGTTCAATGGGTGCCGTTATTAACCGTGTATTCAAAGGTAAGAGATTACCAGGTCGCATGGGTGGCAAACGCGTAACTGTCCAAAACTTGGAAATTATTCGTGTTGACGTTGATAGTAATGTTATCTTGATTAAAGGTAACGTACCAGGCGCAAACAAAACATTAGTTACAATTAAAAACGTCACAAAAGACGCTAAATAACAGGAAGGAGGAATTTCAAAATGCCAACAGTCGCATTATTAAAACAAGATGGTACTAAAAATGGTGAAGTTGAATTAAACGACGCTATTTTTGGAATCGAACCTAACGACAATGTCATTTTTGACGCCGTAATCATGCAACGTGCATCATTACGTCAAGGAACTCATTCAGTTAAAAACAAAAGTGCAGTTTCAGGTGGTGGTAGAAAACCATGGCGCCAAAAAGGTACAGGTCGTGCTCGTCAAGGATCTATCCGTAGCCCACAATGGCGTGGTGGTGGTGTCGTATTTGGCCCTACTCCTCGTTCATACAGTTACAAATTACCTAAAAAAGTTCGCCGTTTAGCTCTTAAATCAGTACTTTCACAAAAAGTATTGGATAACAGCGTGGTTATGGTCGATGCACTTAGCTTCGAACAACCAAAGACAAAAACTTTCAAAGAAGTTTTAAGTAACTTAGATATCAACAAAAAAGTATTAATAGTTCTTGAACCTGGCAATGATTTCGTTGCTTTAGCAGCTCGTAACTTACAAAATGTTACAGTAGTAGAAGCTAAAGGTGTTAACGTTCTTGACGTTATCAACAATGATAAATTAGTCATGACTCAAGCAGCTCTTTCTCAAGTAGAGGAGGCTCTTTCATAATGGAATCAAGAGATATTATCTTACGCCCAGTCATCACCGAAGCAGCAATGGATAGAATGGCTAACAAAGTTTACACATTCGACGTTGATACTCGTGCAACTAAAATTGAAGTCAAAAAAGCTATTGAAGATATTTTTGGCGTTAAAGTTGTAAAAGTAAATATCATGAATGTTAAAGGTAAGTTAAAACGTCAAGGTCGCTATGCTGGTTATACTAAAAAACGCCGTAAAGCAATTGTTACTTTAACTGCCGACTCAAAAGAAATCCAATTATTCGAAGAATAATCTAAAATTTTGTAAACTAGGAGGAAAACAACGTGGGAATTAAAAAATTCAAACCAACCACTAACGGTCGTCGTAATATGACTGGTTCTGATTTCTCAGAAATTACTAAATCAACTCCTGAAAAATCATTACTAGAATCAAAAAGCAGAACTGCCGGCCGTAATAACTATGGTCGCATTACTGTTCGTCACCGTGGTGGTGGTCATAAACGTCAATACCGTTTGATCGATTTCAAGCGTGTTAAAGACAATGTAACAGCAACTGTTAAAGCAATTGAATATGATCCAAACCGTTCAGCTAATATTGCATTATTACAATATACTGATGGTATCAAATCATACATCATTGCTCCTAAAGGATTAGAAGTTGGCATGATGGTTCAATCTGGTAAAGAAGCAGATATCAAGGTTGGTAACGCATTAGCTCTTCAAGATATCCCAGTTGGTACAATTATTCATAATGTCGAATTAAAACCAGGTAAGGGTGGACAACTTGCTCGTTCAGCCGGTGCTTCTGCACAATTACTTGGTAAAGAAGGTAAATACGTCCTTGTTCGTTTGACATCAGGCGAAGTTCGCATGATCTTATCAACATGTCGCGCATCTATCGGTGCTGTTGGTAACGAACAACATGAATTAATCAAAATTGGTAAAGCTGGTCGTGCTCGTTGGGCTGGTAAACGTCCTACAGTTCGTGGATCAGTTATGAATCCTAACGATCATCCTCATGGTGGTGGTGAAGGTAAAGCTCCAATTGGTCGTCCATCACCTATGTCTCCTTGGGGTCAAAAGACGATGGGTTACAAAACACGTTCAAAGAAAAACCAATCAGACAAATTTATCGTACGTGGACGCAACAAGAAATAATTTACTTGTTGCTTAAGCTATATTCCGGAAGGAGGATTCACATTGAGTCGTAGTCTAAAAAAAGGACCATTCGTCGATGAACATTTGATGAAAAAGGTCGAAGCACAAACTGATCAAGAAAAGAAAACAGTTATCAAAACATGGTCACGTCGTTCAACAATCTTCCCTAACTTCATTGGTCTAACTATCGCTGTATATGATGGACGTAAACACGTTCCAGTTTTTATGCAAGAAGATATGGTTGGTCATAAGTTGGGTGAATTTGTTCCAACACGTACTTTCCGTGGTCACGGATCTGACGATAAGAAAACTACAGTTAAATAAAGGAGGTTATACACATGGCTGAACAAGTAACATCAGCAAAAGCAACCGCCAAAACTGTTCGTATTCCAGCGCGTAAAGCTCGCTTGGTAATCGATCTTATCAGAGGTAAAAGTGTTGCTGAAGCTATCGGTATTTTGAGATTTACTCCCAGAGCCGGAAGCCCAATCATTGAAAAAGTTTTACTTTCTGCTGTAGCTAATGCAGAAAATAATTTTGATTTAGATGGTGAAAACTTAGTTATTACTGATATTTTTGCTAACGAAGGACCAACTTTAAAACGTTTCCGTCCTCGTGCTAAAGGATCAGCTTCACCAATTAACAAACGTACGAGTCACATTACAGTAGTTGTATCTGAAACTACAAAATAAGGAGGGATAACGCGTGGGTCAAAAAATAAATCCAACGGGATTACGTGTAGGTATCATTCGTGATTGGGATTCAAAATGGTATGCAGAAAAAGATTTTGCAAACTACCTTCATGAAGATTTACACATCCGTAAATACATTCAAGAAAAATTAACCGACGCTTCTGTCTCTATCGTTGAAATCGAACGCGCTGCAAAACGTGTTAACGTTTCAATCCATACTGCTAAACCTGGTATGGTTATCGGTAAAGGTGGAGCTGAAGTTGAAAAACTTCGTAAAGAATTAAATGATTTAACAGGTAAACGTGTGCATATCAACATTGTTGAAATCAAACGTCCTGATTTAGATGCTCAATTAGTCGGCGAAAACGTTGCGGAACAATTAGAAAACCGTGTCGCATTCCGTCGTGCTGTTAAACAAGCTATGCAACGTACAATGCGCTCTGGTGCTAAAGGTATCAAAGTTCAAGTTGCTGGCCGTCTTAACGGAGCTGATATGTCTCGTGTTGAAAGCTACTCAGATGGTACAGTTCCATTACATACCTTAAGAGCAGATATTGACTACGCTTGGGTTGAAGCAATGACTACTTACGGTAAATTAGGCGTTAAAGTCTGGATCTACCGTGGTGAAATCTTACCAGCTAAGAAAAACGCTGTGAAAGGAGGGAAATAACCTATGTTAGTACCTAAACGTACAAAATTCCGTCGTGAATTCCGTGGTAAAATGCGTGGGGAAGCTAAAGGTGGCAAAGAAGTCGCTTTTGGAGAATTCGGTTTACAGGCTCTTGAATCATCATGGATCACTAACCGTCAAATCGAAGCTTCTCGTGTCGCTATTAACCGTCATATGAAACGTGGTGGGAAAGTATGGATTAAAATTTTCCCTCATAAATCATATACTGCAAAAGCAATTGGTGTTCGAATGGGTTCTGGTAAAGGTGCTCCTGAAGGATGGGTAGCTCCAGTTAAACGTGGAAAGATCATGTTTGAAGTTGCCGGTGTTCCCGAAGAAGTTGCTCGCGAAGCTTTACGCTTAGCATCAAACAAACTTCCAGTGAGAACTAAAATTGTAAAACGTGAGGAAGTAGGTGGCGAATCACATGAAGGCTAAGGAAATTAATGAATTAACCACTGCTGAAATGATTACCAAAGAACAAGAATTTAAAGATGAATTGTTTAACTTACGCTTCCAATTAGCTACCGGTCAATTAGAAAATACCGCACGCTTAAGTGAAGTACGTAAAACAATTGCTCGTATTAAAACGGCATTACGCCAACAAGAATTAAACAAGTAGATTACGAAAGGGAGGCCATTTACGCATGAGTGAAACTCGTAACCAACGTAAAGTCTATCAAGGACGCGTTGTATCCGACAAAATGGATAAAACGATTAGTGTTCTTATCGAAACATACAAGACACACAAAACCTACGGTAAACGTGTGACTTATTCTAAAAAATTCTATGCACATGATGAAAATAACGAAGCAAAAATCGGCGATATCGTTCAAATTATGGAAACTCGTCCGTTGTCAGCAACTAAGAGATTCCGTTTATTAGATATCGTTGAAAAAGCAGTTATTGCTTAAGCATAATTGCCATTCGTATTTCTAATTTGCTATCGAAAGGAGGACACTTACTGTGATACAAACAGAAAGTCGTTTAAAAATTGCCGACAATTCAGGCGCAAAAGAAATCTTAACTATTAAAGTTTTAGGTGGATCAAAGCGTAAAACTGCTAATATCGGTGACGTTATTGTTGCTACTGTTAAACATGCAACACCAGGTGGTGTTGTCAAAAAAGGTGAAGTTGTTAAAGCTGTAATCGTACGTACAAAATCAGGTGCTCATCGCGCTGACGGTTCATACATCAAATTTGATGAAAATGCTGCCGTTATCATCCAAGATGATAAAAGCCCTAAAGGTACACGTATCTTTGGACCTGTTGCACGTGAATTACGTGATAACAATTTCATGAAGA
Organism: Dellaglioa sp. CoH-55-MRSF-9; assembly: GCF_056782155.1. The sequence goes on from NZ_JBXAYG010000003.1 coordinate 24,418, forward strand.
TTGTTTCTTTAGCACCCGAAGTATTATAAGAAATCCATCGGAAAACAAGGAGGTGCGCTAAATGTTCGTCAAAACTGGTGATAAAGTTCAATTAATTGCAGGTAAAGATAAAGGTAAACAAGGTACTGTTACTAAAGTTTTCCTTAAAGATGACCGTGTGATTGTTGAAGGCATGAATATTGCAAAAAAACATCAAAAACCTAGTAACTCGAATCCACAAGGTGGCATCGTGGATATAGAAGCACCAATTCACGTTTCAAACGTGATGCTTATCGACCCATCTACAAACGAACCAACTCGTGTTGGCTTCAAAGTTGTAGACGGCAAGAAAGTTAGAGTTTCTAAAAAATCAGGTGAAACTGTTAAATAGACCTACTGAAAGGAGGACACTTTCTTCATGACTAACCGTTTAAAAGAAAAGTTCACTAATGAAATTACACCATCTATGATGGAAAAATTTAACTACACATCAATTATGCAAACACCTCAAGTTGATAAAATTGTTATCAACATGGGTGTTGGTGATGCTGTTACTAATGCTAAAAATTTAGATAAAGCTGTTGAAGAATTAGCTTTAATCGCTGGTCAAAAACCTTTGGTTACAAAAGCTAAAAAATCAATTGCTGGCTTCCGTTTACGTGAAGGTATGCCAATCGGTGCTAAAGTTACTTTACGTGGCGAACGCATGTACGATTTCTTAGATAAATTAGTTTCAGTTTCATTACCTCGTGTGCGTGATTTCCGTGGCGTTAGCAAAAAAGCCTTTGATGGCCGTGGTAACTATACTTTAGGTGTTCGCGAACAATTAATTTTCCCAGAAATCGATTTTGATGATGTGGATAAAGTTCGTGGAATGGATATCGTTATTGTTACAACTGCTAATACTGATGAGGAATCAAAAGAATTACTCACACAATTAGGTATGCCGTTTTCTAAATAATAAGGAGGTTACAAAGCTTTGGCTAAAAAATCATTAATTGCAAAGAACAAACGTCCAGCAAAATTCTCTACACAAGCTTATACACGTTGCGAACGTTGTGGTCGCCCACATTCTGTTTATCGTAAATTTAAATTATGCCGTATTTGTCTTCGTGACCTTGCTCACAAAGGCCAAATTCCTGGTATGAAAAAAGCTAGCTGGTAAATCTAAAAGACAAGTTAAAGGAGGGTAAACTCAATGGTCATGACTGATCCGATCGCAGACTTTTTAACTCGTATCCGTAATGCAAACATGGTACGGCATGAGTCTTTAGAAGTGCCTGCTTCAAAAATCAAACGTGATATCGCTGAAATCCTTAAAAATGAAGGTTTCGTACGTGATATCGAATACATCGATGATGACAAACAAGGTATTATCCGTGTATTTTTAAAATTTGGAAAAGACAACGAACGTGTAATCTCTGGTATTAAACGTATCTCAAAACCAGGATTACGTACGTACGTTCAAGCTGATGCAGTTCCTAAAGTATTAAATGGTTTAGGAATCGCAGTTATCTCAACATCAGAAGGTGTGATGACAGATAAAGATGCACGCGCCAAACAAATTGGTGGCGAAGTCTTAGCATACATCTGGTAATCAATTAATTCGTAAGGAGGTGTCACTCGCGTGAGTCGTATAGGTTATAAAGAAATCGTTCTTCCTGCTGGTGTAGAAGTTACACAAGAAGGTCAAATGGTTACAGTAAAAGGCCCCAAAGGTGAATTAACTCGTAAGTTCTCTAGTGCTATTACAATGCATGTTGAAGGTCTTTCAGTTAAATTTACTCGTGAAAGTGACGATAAAAGCACTCGTGCCTTACATGGTACAATGCGTGCCAACGTAAACAACATGGTTCTTGGTGTTACAGAAGGTTTCAAAAAAGAACTTGAGTTGATTGGTGTTGGTTATCGTGCACAATTACAAGGGAAAAAATTAGTATTAAATGTTGGTTATTCACATCCAGTGGATTTTGAAGAACGCGAAAACTTAACTGTTGAAGTTCCTGCAAATACAAGTATTATTATTTCAGGTATCAGTAAACAAGAAGTTGGCGATCTTGCCGCAGAAATTCGTGCCGTTCGTCCTCCAGAACCTTATAAAGGTAAAGGAATTCGTTACGTTGGCGAATATGTTCGTCGTAAAGAAGGTAAAACAGGTAAATAATGCTGCTTAGCATTGCTTACTTTGTTTTTGAATAAAATCAAGAGGTGAAAATTGTGATTACAAAACCAGATAGAAATAAAACACGTTCAAAACGTCATTTACGTGTTCGTGGCAAGATTTCTGGAACTGCAGAGTGCCCACGCTTAAACGTATTCCGTTCTAATAACCACATCTACGCTCAAGTAATTGATGACGTAGCGGGTGTAACGCTAGCAAGTGCCTCAACAATTGATAGTGAAGTAACTGGCGACAGTAAAGTAGCAAAAGCTACTGCTGTTGGCGCATTAGTTGCTAAACGTGCTAATGACAAAGGTATCAAAGCTGTTGTTTTTGATCGTGGCGGATACTTATACCATGGACGCGTTGCTGCTTTAGCTGAAGCAGCTCGTGAAAATGGATTAGAATTCTAAGAAAGGGAGGAAATAGTTTATGACTTTCATTGATCCAACTCATTTAGATTTAGAAGATCGTGTTGTTGCGATTAACCGTGTTACTAAAGTTGTAAAAGGTGGACGTCGTCTACGTTTTGCTGCATTAGTTATTGTCGGTGATCACAATGGTCATGTAGGCTTCGGTACAGGTAAAGCTCAAGAAGTTCCTGAAGCAATCCGTAAAGCAGTTGAAGATGCTAAAAAGAACTTGATTGAAGTACCTATGGTCGGTACGACACTTCCTCACGAAGTTCTCGGTCAATACAGTGGTGGACGCATTATGCTTAAACCAGCTGTTGAAGGTTCTGGAGTTGCCGCTGGTGGTTCAGTTCGTGCCGTTATGGAACTTGCTGGAGTAGCAGATGTAACAAGTAAATCATTAGGCTCAAATACACCAATCAACGTTGTTCGCGCAACAATGGATGGTTTAAAGAAAATGAAGAGTGCTGAAGAAGTTGCTGCATTACGTGGCGTTTCTATTCAACACTTAGCTGACTAGGAGGACTAAAACATGACAGATTTAAAAATTACATTAAAACGCAGTGTCATCGGACGTCCTCAAAATCAACGCGAAATCGTTAAAGCTTTCGGTTTACACCGTATTAGCAGCTCTGTTATTCGTCCTAATGACGCAGTAACACGAGGCGTTATCGCCAAGATTTCTCATTTAGTGGACGTTGAAGAAGTTAAATAACATCAACATCTTGTTTGCAGTTTAAAATAAGGAGGTGCCAACCCTATGAAATTACATGAATTAAAACCAAGTGAAGGTTCTCGCTCAGTACGTAACCGTGTCGGACGTGGAACATCTTCAGGTAATGGTAAAACTTCTGGACGTGGTCAAAAAGGCCAAAAAGCCCGTAGTAAAGTACGTTTAGGTTTTGAAGGTGGACAAATGCCTTTATTCCGTCGTATGCCAAAACGTGGATTTAATAACTTCAACCGTAAAGAATATGCAGTTGTCAATTTAGATAGCTTAAACAAATTCGAAAACGGTGCTGAAGTAACACCAGCATTACTTGTTGAATCAGGTATTGTTAAGAACGAAAAATCAGGAATTAAAATTTTAGCTTCCGGCGAACTTAACAAGAAATTATCTGTTAAAGCAGGTAAATTCTCAGCTGCTGCTAAAGAAGCTATTGAAGCTGCCGGTGGTCAAACAGAGGTGATCTAATGCTTAAAGTGATGAAAAATGCATTAGCTGTGAAAGAAATCCGTCAAAAGATTTTTTTCACTTTATGCGTTTTAATTGTCTTTCGCTTAGGTACTTTTATAACAGTTCCTGGAATTAACCATGCTGCAATTGCTAGTGCAACAAGTAGTAACTTAGTTAGTCTTCTTAACACTTTTAGTGGTGGTGGATTAACTAATTACTCAATTTTCGCAATGGGGGTTTCACCCTACATTACAGCTCAAATTGTTATTCAATTACTACAAATGGACATTGTTCCTCGTTTTGTAGAATGGAGTAAGCAAGGTGAAGTTGGTCGTCGTAAATTGAATCAAGCTACACGTTACCTAACAATTGTCTTAGCATTTGTTCAATCTGTAGGTATCACCGCAGGGTTAGACTCATTAAGTAGTTTAGGTTTGGTTAACAATCCAAGTACGCAAACATATGTTGTTTTGGGCGTTATTTTAACAGCCGGAACAATGTTTACGACTTGGTTAGGTGATATGATTACTGAACGTGGTATTGGGAATGGTGTTTCCATGTTAATCATGGCAGGTATCGTTTCTCGTATTCCAGGTGGTATTAAACAGATTTTCAATGAACAAATTTTCCAAGCTGATAAAGGTGATCTTTGGGGGGGCATCTTGTTCATAGTTATCTTGCTCGTTATTATTTTTGCAATCGTAACTTTTGTAACATATGTTCAACAAGCTAACTATAAGATTCCAATTCAATACACAAGACGTGTTGCTGGTGCGACAGATAGTTCATATCTGCCACTTAAGGTAAACGTTGCGGGTGTTATCCCCGTTATTTTTGCGAGTTCGTTCATTGCAACACCCCAAACTGTGCTTTTGGCATTCCAAAGCTCACAAGGGGACACGACTTGGTATAAAGTATTAAGTCAAGTTTTCAACATGCAAACAACATACGGAGCCATCCTATATACCGTATTGATTGTCTTGTTCACATTCTTCTACGCTTTCGTACAGGTAAATCCTGAGAAACTCTCAGAGAATTTACAAAAACAAGGAAGTTATATTCCAAGTGTTTGGCCTGGTAAAGCAACAGAAAAATATGTTTCAAAATTATTAATGCGTTTAAGTACTGTTGGTTCATTATTCTTAGGATTTGTTGCTTTAATTCCATTATTAGCATCAAGTTTGTTCGGATTAGATGAATCAGTTGGTTTGGGTGGTACTAGTCTGTTGATTGTCGTTGGGGTTGCTCTTGAAACTATTCGTCAATTAGAGGGTATGATGATGAAACGTAAGTACGTCGGATTCATTAGATAATCGATAAAAAACAAATTTTAAACTGAGAATTAGGTTAGGCTGATGCCTAACCATTTCTCATATTAGGAGGATATTCATGACTAAAATGAACCTGATGTTAATGGGTTTACCTGGTGCAGGTAAGGGAACACAAGCTGAAAAGATTGTCGACGCTTTCCACATCGCTCATATCTCTACGGGAGACATCTTCCGTGCAGCAATGAAAAATGAAACACCAATGGGACTTGAAGCTAAAAAGTATATCGATCGTGGTGACCTTGTTCCTGATGAAGTCACAAATGGCATTGTCAAAGAACGATTAGCTGAAGATGATATTCAAGATGGCTACATGCTTGATGGGTTTCCAAGAAATATGGCACAAGCTGTTGCCTTGGACGAAATCGGTAAGGACCTTGGAAAACCTCTTAACGCAGTCATTGACATTCATGTTGATCCTGAATCTCTAATCGAACGTTTAACTGGTCGTTACATTTGTCGTAATTGTGGAGCTACATATCACAAAATCTTCAACCCCACAAAGGTTGAAGGAACATGTGATCGCTGTGGGCAACATGAATTTTATCAACGTGAAGATGACAAACTTGAAACGGTTAAAAATCGTTTAGAAGTTAACATCAAAATGAATACACCGTTATTAGATTTTTACGAACAACGTCATCTATTGTATACAGTAGATGGTAACCGCGATATTGAAGATGTATTTGCAGATATTGAAACGATTTTAAACAATCTCAAGTAATCTGAGTATTCCGCTGCAAAGTAATTGTGCCGGAGTGGCTAACTTGCATCTGAGATAGCGGTATGATAGAATAATTCCGGTTTATCTTTTCAGGAGGATATTTGTAATAATATCCTGATAAGAACGGGTGAGAGTGTCTAATTCTCGCCATTTTTACATGTAAAGTTAAAACACGATTTTAAGGAGGTACATTTACGTGGCGAAAGAAGAAGTAATTGAGATTGAGGGTACGGTCCGTGAAACGTTACCCAATGCGACTTTTCGAGTTGTACTTGAAAATGATCATGAAATTTTAGCTCATGTCTCTGGTAAAATTCGTAAGAATTATATTCGTATTTTACCTGGTGATAAAGTGACGGTTGAAATGTCTCCTTACGATTTAAGTAAGGGTCGTATTACTTATCGCTTTAAATAGATTGTACTTCAAAAACTTTTAGGAGGTATAATTCAATGAAAGTAAGACCATCAGTAAAACCAATGTGTGAACATTGTAAAGTTATCAAGCGCAAAGGTCGAGTTATGATCATTTGTAGCGCAAATCCAAAACATAAACAACGTCAAGGATAATAAAAATTAGGAGGTGTAATTGTTATGGCTCGTATTGCAGGTATTGATATTCCACGTGATAAAAGAATCGTGGTAGCATTAACTTACATTTATGGAATCGGTAATACAACTGCTGCTAAGATCTTGGTAGAAGCAGAAGTATCAGAAGATATTAGAACTCGTGATTTAACAACTGACCAAGAGGATGCAATCCGTAAAGTTGTTGATCAATTTAAAATTGAAGGTGACTTACGTCGCGAAATCAGTTTAAACATTAAACGTCTCCAAGAAATTGGAACGTACCGAGGCATGCGTCATCGTCGTGGTTTACCAGTTCGTGGACAAAACACGAAAAACAACGCTCGTACACGTAAAGGCCCAGCTACATCAATTGCAGGCCGCAAGAAATAATTACTAGATTAAGGAGGTAATACTATTTATGGCAACTAAGAAAGTTTCTCGCAAACGCCGTGTTAAAAAACATATTGAAGCCGGTGTTGCACATATTCATTCTACTTTTAACAATACACTTGTTATGATTACTGATGTTAACGGTAACGCTGTTGCATGGTCATCAGCTGGTGCATTAGGTTTTAGAGGTAGTCGTAAATCTACACCATTCGCAGCACAAATGGCAGCAGAAGCTGCAGCTAAAGGCTCAATGGAAAATGGTATGAAGACTGTTGAAGTAGCAGTTAAAGGACCTGGTTCTGGCCGTGAAGCCGCAATCCGTGCTTTACAAACTACTGGTCTTGAAGTAACAGCAATTCGCGATGTTACTCCAGTGCCTCATAATGGATGTCGTCCTCCAAAACGCCGTCGTGTTTAACGTGGATTAATATTCATTACGGAGTTGAACTTCATAATGTTTTCACTAGATTACACGTTACGTTTTGAAAGGGGTAAAGATAAGAATGATTGAATTTGAAAAACCAAATATTCATAAGATAGATGAAAGTCCTAACTATGGTAAATTTGTTGTAGAACCACTTGAACGCGGTTATGGTACGACATTAGGTAATTCACTTCGTCGGATTCTATTATCTTCCTTACCAGGCGCATCTATTACTAATATTCAAATTGATGGTGTTTTACATGAGTTTTCAACTATTGAAGGCGTATTGGAAGATGTTACTCAAATTATCTTGAATATTAAGAAAGTTGCTTTGAAGTTAGCTGCTGATGAAGACCAATCCATCGAAATTGATGTGAAAGGTCCCGCAGAGGTTACTGCCGGTGACATCATTGTAAACAGTGATGTTGAAGTATTAAATCCCGACTTGTACATTTGTACAGTCGCAGAAGGTGCATCTTTTCATGTTCGCATGAACGCTAGCAATGGTCGTGGATACGTATCTGCTGATCAAAACAAAGCGGAAGATATGCCAATTGGCGTATTACCAATTGACTCCATTTATACCCCAATCGAACGTGTGAACTACCAAGTAGAAAAAACACGTGTTGGTCAAAAAGATGATTATGACAAATTGACACTTGATGTTTGGACTAATGGTTCAATTACACCAAGCGAAGCCATTAGTTTGTCGGCTAAAATTTTAACTGAGCATTTGACTTTATTTGTTGATTTAACCGATGAAGCTAAAAATGCTGAAATTATGGTTGAAAAAGAAGAAACACATAAAGAAAAAATGCTCGAAATGACGATTGAAGAACTTGATTTATCAGTTCGTTCATACAATTGTTTGAAACGTGCTGGAATCAACACGGTTCAAGAATTAACGAATAAATCCGAAGCTGACATGATGAAAGTCCGTAACTTGGGCCGTAAATCATTGGAAGAAGTTAAAGCTAAATTAGCTGCGCTTGATTTATCATTACGTCATGATGACTAATATTATATAGAGGGAGGGAAACTATTCATGAGTTACCGCAAATTAGGACGTACAAGTTCTCAACGTAAAGCAATGTTACGTGATTTAACAACAAGTCTTATTATCAACGAACGAATTGTGACTACTGAAGCTCGCGCTAAAGAAGTACGCAAATCTGCCGATAAAATGATTTCTTTAGGTAAACGTGGTGATTTAGCTTCACGTCGTCGTGCTGCTGCTTTCGTAAGAAACACAGTTGCTGACGTGAAAGAAGATGGTGACGATGTCACTGTTCAATCAGCATTACAAAAATTATTTTCTGATGTAGCTCCTCGTTACGCTGAACGTAATGGTGGATACACTAGAACTATGAAAACAATGCCTCGTCGTGGCGATGCCGCACAAATGGTTATTATTGAATTAGTATAATTCGTTAACAGATAATTTTTCACTTTGATTGATGATTAAAAACAAACGTTATGATGATGGAGTAATCTTAGTCTAGTTTGAAGGTTCTTCACATTTGTGATTTGCCGGTCATCCTTCATAGTGATTTTTTATTGTCTAATGAGGTCTGAAAAAAGGGTTCTGAACACATTTTAATAATGTGTTCAGAACCCTTTTTTTATGTGCTAAAACCTAGTATGATAATAGTATTCTTAATCTGTTTAGGGGGTAATGTGATGGCACAAAGTTCAATACAACTTTACCGTTATGATAGTAAATATTTATCGGAAATAACGACATTATTCAACCAAACAATTCAAGAGATTAACCGACAAGATTATTCACAACTAGAAATTAATGAGTGGGTGCAGAATAATCCAGATCTGAGTGCATGGCATAAACGATTAAGTGAATCATTTACGCTACTTGCCATCAAAGATTTAAAGGTCATAGGATTTGGTAACCTTGAAGTAACAGGACATATTGATATGCTGTACGTAGAGAGTTCTATGATTCGACAGCATATCGGAGCGCTTATTTTAACAGAATTAACAAATTACCAAAGGAATGAATTACAAATAAATGTACAAACGGTAGAGGCTTCAATAACTGCTGTCTCTTTTTTTGAACATTATGGGTTTAAAATTATAAAAAGATAAGATAATTATCGACATCAACAAAATCTAGTTAATTATCAAATGGTGAGAGAAATTTAGCTTAAAATGCAGTTCTTAGCGCAATATAAAAAGGTGTGACTAAATGGCTGTTTATTGTTAATTAAGAGCTTAAAAGTACAAAAAATGCATTTTAGATGTATGTTGTATAGATAGGACAACTATAAAGAGTAAAAGTATAAATACACTGAGTTCATTTTGGCCTGTGATATAATGCAAAACGTAAGTTATCTTGTGAATTGTGAGGACAGTAACAATGACTGAATTAATTAAAGTTGATCATTTAAATTATCAATATGAAGCACAAAAAGAAATGAGTGAAATGGCACTTAAAGATGTGTCCTTTACGATTGAAAAAGGTGACTGGGTTGCAATTATTGGTCATAACGGTAGTGGGAAAAGTACATTATCTAAAAATATTAATGGCTTGCTAGCACCTCAATCAGGTGAAATCACAGTAGATGGCCTTATTTTATCACCAGAAACGGTCTGGGATATTCGTCGTAAGATTGGCATCGTTTTTCAAAACCCAGATAACCAGTTTGTGGGAGCAACTGTTGAAGATGACGTTGCATTTGGACTTGAAAACAATGGAATAGAACGTAAAGAAATGCAAGAACGAGTCAGAGACGCGCTTGAACGTGTAGATATGTGGGAGTTTGCGGCCAAGGAACCTGCTAGACTATCTGGGGGACAGAAACAACGTGTCGCAATCGCTGGAATTGTCGCTCTAAGGCCAGAAGTTATCATCTTGGATGAATCAACTAGCATGTTGGATCCAGAAGGTCGTGACGAAGTTTTGAGCCTAATACATCAACTCAAAGAAGAACGTGGGCTAACAATTATTTCAATCACGCATGATATTAATGAAGCGGCAAGTGCTGACAAAATTATGGTTATGGACAAAGGCGAGCTGGTAAAAGAAGGCACACCTGCTGAAATTTTTGCACTTGGTGAACAATTAGTAGATATGGGATTAGATATTCCATATCCAGAACGCTTAAAAGTCGCGCTTAAAAAACGTCATTTTGACATTCCGGACGACTATATGACAGAGGAAGGTATGGTAGATTGGTTATGGCAATTAAATTCAACGAAGTAGCCTTTACCTACCAAAAAGGGACACCTTTTGAAAGTCGGGCGCTACATAATATCAATCTTGAAATTGAGGACGGCTCATTTACAGCAATTGTTGGACATACAGGTTCTGGTAAATCGACCCTATTGCAACATTTAAATGGCCTATTAAAACCAACTGAAGGTAAAATTACAATTGGGAATCAAATCATTACACCAGAAACGGCCAATAAAACGTTAAACGATTTACGAAAACAAGTTGGCATCGTTTTTCAATTTCCAGAAGCACAATTGTTTGAAGAAACGGTTATTAAAGATGTGGCATTTGCGCCAAAAAACTTTGGTAAAACAGATGAAGAAGCTGAGAAAATAGCGACAAAAATGTTGAAGTTAGTTGGATTACCAGAGAATATCTATCAGCAATCACCATTTGACCTCTCTGGTGGTCAAATGCGTCGCGTAGCAATCGCTGGAATTCTGGCTATGGAACCTAAAATCTTGGTTTTAGACGAACCCACAGCAGGATTAGATCCTAAAGGTCGCGTTGATATGATGGCAATGTTCGAAGAACTTCATCGTGAACAAAATTTGACGATTATTCTCGTAACGCATCAGATGGATGATGTGGCAAATTATGCGAATCACGCTATTATCATGTCAAAAGGAACGATTATTAAATCGGGCACACCAAGAGAAGTTTTTGCTGATCCAGAGTTCTTATTAAGTAACCATTTGAACGTGCCAACAACAACGTTATTTTCAAAAAAATTAATTGAAAAAGGCTTTGAATTCAAGGAGATGCCTTTAACAGAGAATGAATTAGCCGACGACCTCGTCACGCTGCTAAGCCAAAATGGAGGTCATGACGCTAATGAATAAGTTGATTTTTGGACGTTACATAGCGGGTGATTCACTCGTTCACCGCATGGATCCGCGTGCTAAATTAGTTTTGAGTTTTTATTTTGTTGGAATAATCTTTATGGCAAATAATTGGCAAAGTTTTTCTATGCTTTTAGTTTTTACGTTAGGATGTATTTTAGCGTCAAAAATTAATATGAGTTTCTTTTTAAAAGGTGTCCGGCCATTAATTTGGCTGATTATCTTTACGGTTGCTTTGCAAATGCTATTTTCAAGTGGTGGCCAAATGTACTGGCATTGGGGGATTTTTAAAATTTCTCAATTTGGTGTGACAAATGGATTATATATTTTTTGCCGATTTATTTTAATTATTTTTATGTCAACATTATTGACGTTGTCAACGGCACCACTCCAACTAGCAGATGCGATTGAATCTTTATTAAAACCACTTAAAGCAATCAAATTTCCAGTTTATGAAATTGCGTTAATGTTATCAATCGCGTTACGTTTTGTCCCTACATTAATGGATGAGACAGAAAAAATTATGAACGCTCAACGAGCTCGAGGTGTGAACTTTGGTCAAGGGTCGCTAATTAAACAAATGCAATCAATTATCCCGTTGTTAATTCCGCTATTTGTAAGTTCGTTCAATCGTGCCGAAGATTTAGCGATTGCCATGGAATCTCGTGGTTACCAGGGTGGAGAAGGTCGAACAAAGTATCGTATTTTAAAATGGCGGACGGCTGATACGTTAGCTTTTGTTTTATTCGCTATCGTTACCGTTGCATTAGTCTACCTCAAAAATTAAGGATGAATAAATATGTCAGTACGTTTTAAAATTACCGTTGCTTATGATGGCGCAGCTTTTGCAGGGTTTCAGAGGCAGCCAAACCAACGGACGGTTGAATCTGTCTTAGAAAAAGCAGTAACAATTATGAGTAAATCAGAAGTACCAGTTAGAATTTATGGTTCAGGCCGAACAGATGCTGGCGTTCATGCCTTAGGACAGGTTTTTCATTTTGACTTCATGCATGAAATTCCGGAAACTAGCATGATGAGAGCATTGAACAGTTTATTGCCACTGGATGTTCAAGTTAAAAAAGCCGAACTTGTCAGTGATGATTTTCATTCACGCTATAGTACGCATGGTAAACGATATATGTATCGTGTTTCTCAAGGTGAATTTACCGACCCATTTAAACGCTTCTACACGGGTCATTATAAATACAAGATAGATATCGCCAAAATTGAAGAAGCATTACCTGATTTAGTTGGCGAACATGATTTTTCTAGTTTCGTGGCGGCAGGTAGCCAGGTTACAGATCACGTTCGGACGATTTATGAGGCAACCGTGAGAGAAGATAAAGAAAACCATGAAATTATTTTTGAATTTTATGGAAATGGCTTTCTGTACAATATGGTCCGAATTTTAGTCGCTACACTCCTAGAAATAGGGAACGGCCGGCGTCCGGTTCATGATATTTTACGGTTATATGAAGTAAAGGATCGACAACAAGCTCGAGAAACAGCTCCGGCGAGTGGATTATATTTAAAAAAGGTTTATTATCCGGACGAATTAGGGTAATATAGAAGTTATTGACAATATGAATACTAAGGCAATTTTAAATCTGAAAAGGTGTTATTTATTTGTGGGATGCCCATAAATTAGATTGACAAATTGACTTTTAATAGTTAATATTATAAATGGTATTGTTTGCCCCACTGATAGGCCCCGGAAACTTATTTGAGTGTCAAACAAACAACATGAAAAAACGGAGGAAACAATCGTGCGTACAACTTATTTAGCAAAAAAAGGCGAAATAGAACGTAAATGGTATGTTATTGATGCAACTGATATTTCTTTAGGTCGCTTATCAACTGTCGTTGCTTCTATCTTACGCGGTAAAAACAAACCAACATTCACACCTAATGTGGATACTGGTGATAACGTTATTGTTATCAATGCAGAAAAGGTTGGTTTAACTGGTCACAAAGCTGACAGAAAATTATACCAACATCATACAGATCATCCAGGTGGTTTAAAAACTCGTACTGCTGGTGATTTCCGTGCCAACGATCCTGAAAAATTGATTGCTTTCTCTGTTAAAGGTATGCTTCCAAAAGGTACTCTTGGTAAAGAACAAGCATTGAAATTACACGTATATCGTGGTGCAGAACATGATCAACAAGCACAACAACCAGAAACTTTAGATATTACAAACTTAATTTAAGGAGGCAATTGAAATGGCTCAAGTCGTATATTCAGGAACAGGTCGTCGTAAAAACTCAGTAGCTCGCGTACGTTTAGTACCAGGTACTGGTAAAATTACTATCAACAACAAAGCAATTGAAGATTACATTCCATTTGCTAACTTACGTGAAGTAGTCTTACAACCATTTAACGCTACAGAAACATTAGGTAGTTATGATGTTTTAGTTAACGCTAATGGTGGTGGCTTCTCAGGTCAAGCTGGCGCAGTTCGCCATGGTATTGCTCGCGCATTACTTACAGTAGATCCAGATTTCCGTGCAGCTCTTAAATCTGCAGGATTACTTACTCGTGATCCTCGTATGAAAGAACGTAAGAAACCAGGTCTTAAGAAAGCTCGTAAAGCAAGCCAATTCTCAAAACGTTAATATATATTTATATCGATATTTTGAAGCACTTCACAAAGCAATTTGTGAGGTGTTTTTTTTGGTATATTGCAGTTGTCACTGGTGAATATTTTTGGTTCTATTGCAACTATTGTTGGTGAATATATTATGGAGGGTGTTGTCACTTTGTGACAACGCCTTTTTTATGTACATAATCCTCATTACAAAGAAAATGTGTTTCCTAAAATTACTGAAATCGTAGGCATTACGTTTAATATGTTTCAATTCATTGTTAGTTTCTTAAAGTTGGCCACTAGAATAACGTAGTAGCCTAATAGAGATGCCCGCCATCCGTAGCTAACAATTTGATTATGTTGAGAACTCTGCAGGGGTGTCAGGCATTTTTGAAGGTAATCTAAAGTACCATAAACTCCGATGACTGCTGGATTAAGGAGTGCTTTCAGCAAATTTCATATTTAGTAAAACCTTAGTATTATTTGTCATAGGAGACTCTTTTTAGTGTCATACAAAAAAATCTGTTGCCAGTGATAGATTTTTCTATCACTGGCAACAGATATTGTAGACCTTCTATTTATATATATATTAACTTTGGCTGTAAACCGCGGTCACTGAGTTACTACTTGACCAAACAACAATCAGATTCTGCTTGTTCGTTTCTTCACCAGTATTAACACCATATTCGTGACTAGTCCCTTTGGGATAGAACATGACGGACCAATTAATAGAAACATCACTTGCATTACTTAAGCTGGCGGTTAAGATATTATTAGCAACTTCAAATTTCGTCGCATGCAGCCCATTCTGATCTTTTAAGCCAGCTTTATTTAATGTAAACGAAGATGATGACACTAGACTATCTTTAGTAATATTTAACGGCTGAACATCATCAAGTGGTAAGTCGCGTCCCCGTGCTTCTAACTTCACAATTTGCCACTGACCGACGATACTGCTGTAATCACTGACTTGAATTTGATCTAAATTCATCTGTTTTGGTTGATTTACTTCTTTGGCAGGCGTCTTTTTAATCGTATTTACTTTTTTTGACGACTGCGCTTTTTTCTTATCTGACACGGATTCTTTTTTTGGTTGATTTACTTCTTTAGTATGCGTCTTTTTAGTTGTATCTGCTTTTTTTGACGACTGCGCCTTTTTCTTATCTGACACGGATACTTGTTTTGGCTGACTTGTTTGCTCAGACTGTGACTTTTGTTGCCCACACGCTGTTAATAAAGCAACCATTACGATACTAGTCATTACAAGTAAAGGCTTCTTCATCTCAATTCCTCCTTACAATAACGAATTAGTGTTTACGACGGCGCGTTCCTGCAAGTCCAAAGAGACTAACGGCACCAACAAGAGCTGCACCAATCACTGAAACGACTGACGAATTAGTTTCGTCAGTTTGTGGTAATACCGAAGCACCTAATATTTTAGCGTTATTGATTTCTGAATGATCAGCAGCTTTAAGACGTGATGTTGATGTATTATTGCTTGGTGCAACAATACCATTGTTGTCAGTCGTGTCTTTAGCTGTTTCACTACCTTTAGCAACAACAGAACCAGTTACGTTACCTTTATCTGAACCATTGTCTGAACCTGTTACATGACCAGTATGTGAACCAGAATCGTTATCAGTACCAGTTGATGGTTTGTCAACATTGTTCAAAGCATCTTCGATGTCTTTTTCATGTTGTAATTTAGCTAATGCAGCTTGTGCATCGTCTAAAGCTTTCTTAGATGCATCAGCGATTGCTTGTAACTTCGCATATTGTGCATCGTCAGCAACGGAAGCAGCTTGTGCATCTTCGGCAGCTTTAACAGCCTCGTCGTATGCTTTTTTAGCAGCTTCAACAGCTTTTGTTGCGTCAACTAAGTTAGCTTCAGCATTCTTTAAGTCATCTAAATGATTTGTTTTTTCGCCAAGTGCGTCTTGACCAGCTTTTAAAGCTGCTTGAGCGGCACTTAATTTAGCAGTTGCATCTTTTAATGCAGTTTTAGCAGTAACTAATTTAGCATTAGCTGCGTCTAAAGTCATGTGTTTTTGAGCTTGTGTTGTTTTAGTTGTAGCTAAGGCAGCTTGTGCATCTTTTAAAGCTTGTTGTTTTTGAGGCATTGATGCATTTAAATCATCAACAACTGTTTGTGCATTTTTAACAGCTACAGTAGCAGTTTTAACATCGTTTTGTGCTTTAGTTAAGGCTGTGTGTGCTGTTGCTTGTTTTGTTTTAGCAGTTGCTAAAGCAGTTTTAGCTGTAGCTAAGGCTTGGTTAGCTTTAACTGTTTGTGATTTAGCTGCTGCAAGAGCTGCATCAGCAGTTTTTGAAGTTGCTGTTTTAGCAGTAACGTCGCTTGCTAATTTATCAATTTGAGCTTGACTGACAGTTCCAGATTCAACAGGTGTAGTGCTAAATTTAGAAGCGTCGTTAACATCATAGTCATCAACAAAGTTAAAGAAACTTGTTAAGAAGATATTACCGTTAGATTGTTTAAATTGACCGAAGCCAAGACCGAACCATGTGTTATTGGCAGGTGTATATGTTGCCATAATGCCAGCAACACTTACGGCATGGCCCCATTCACCCCCATTGAATAAGAAGGCATTCATTGAATCATAGATAGATTTCTTGAAAGCATCAAGACTAAGATTCCAACCATTTTCAGATGATTTATCGAAGATAGTATTCATATCTTGTTGTGTTAAGTATGTTAATCCCATACCGTTAGCAATGCTGTTGTTTAATGCATTGTCATGACCATCATCAGGATCGTTATTCTTAGATGTATAAGCATCGCCGATTGATTGACCTAATTTTTTAGAACCTTCTGAGACTTCAACTTGTGTGCTACCAAAACGGTCACGCACTTCATTTAATAATTGTTTAGCATATTCATTTAAGTCATCAAGATATTTGTTTAAATCTGATTGGTTGTTAATATGAACAGTTTTATCTTGGTCATTTGAAATGTAGCCGCCATTTAATGCCCATTCTTTTTCAGTTGCAGCTGTTAAACTGTCAATGACATCTTGATAATTAGCGTCAGCTGATGAAGCATCTGAATAAGCCTTTAAGGCATTAATGTAGTCTTGGCTTAAGTTGATGTGATTTTGGTTAGCTTGATGATTACCTTGTTGTTTCTTAGCATCATCTAATGCTTTTTGAGCAGTATCTTTAGCTTTTTGAGCAGCGTCAGCTTTAGCTTTAGCATCATTTTGTTGTTTGTTAGCATCAGTTACGCCAGTTTGAGCGTTATTAACATTGTTTTGTGCGTCAGCAATATTCTTGTCAGCTTGGTCAGCACCTTTTTGAGCATTGTCTTCAGTTGTTTGAGCTTGATCCAAGTTATCTTTGGCATTGCTTAAATTCTTGTCGGCTTCGGCTGAACCTTTGCCATCAAGGTTATTTTGAGCATTATCAACGTTTTCTTGAGCTTTATCAGCATCTTTATCAGATTGGTCAGCACCTTTTTGGGCTTCATCAACGCCAGTTTGAGCATTATCGACATCTGTTTTACCTTTATCAACATCTGTTTTAGCGTTATCAACGTCTTGACCTAATTGGTTATTTGTTTTGTCTTGTTCGTCAACTGCATCTTGAGCGTTATTGATAGATTCATCAGTTGCGTTATCAGCAGTATTTTGCGCATTTTGTTGATTATCAACAGCACTGTTTAAATCTTCTTGTGATTGATTAGCATTTTCTTCAGTTTGACCAGCATTGTCTTTAGAAGCATCGGCTGTGTCTTTAGAAGTATCAGCAGCACTTTGATCTTTGTCAGCTGTATCTTTGGCATTATCAACGTCAGTTTGAGCGTCTTTAATATCGTCATCTAATTTTTGACTGTTAGATTGAACTGTTTGAGTATGAGTTGTTTCAGTTGAGTCGGGTGTAGTTGTTGCAGCGTTTGCCGTTGTTGTAGCACCAACGACAGTAACTCCAGCGATTAATGCACTTGATAATAAAGTAATGTTTGATTTTTTCATAATATAAAATATCCTCCCAATAAATTAATAATTATTTAGCAACCTGTTCAAATTTTAACCCCTCTAATAAAAATCCGAAGCCCATCATTTGTGAACCAGTTACGGAATTAAGTGTAAATGTTTTTTTATCTTTGTCTAAACTAGCTTTCATTGTATAATCATCAAATTTCATGGTAAGTTTACCGTCTTCAATTTCATAAGTACCTTGGTCTGACTTTTTATCAGTTTCAACTTTAGTCACAGTGTTTCCTTTAAACTTCAACTCAAATTTGGAACCACCCATGTCGGAAATATAGCTTCCATCCATCTTATTTGAATTGCCCATCATAAACATAGCCACAATAATAACTATAGCTACTATACTGACACCGGTAATAATATTTGCTTTTTTTGACATTTTTTCTCCATTTTTATAAATTTAATATAATAAATCTTATTTTCTGAACGAATTAAATGCACTGACGGTTGAGGACATAGCTGCCAAGCGTGCATTTGAGGCAATATCTTGTTGTAAGCCTCTCATTTCTTCCTGCATTGAAAGTTGAGTTTCTTGGAATTGTTGTGTTTCTAAAATGTTAAAGGCTTCTTGCAAATCACGTGCCCGAGTTTCATCAATTAATTTCCAAAGACGAAAAATATCGAAATAGTTGTAGAATTTCTCTGGGAATCCTTGCTTGCCTGCAATATAATCTTCATTTGCCATTTCAGCGTCCAAGTCTGCTAAGGCTTGTGTTTTAGATTCATTACCCGGCATAATATAAACAAAATATTTAAAAGCAAATAGCGCGATAACAGCAATGATGAATG
The DNA here is from genome assembly GCF_056782155.1 of Dellaglioa sp. CoH-55-MRSF-9. Next base: position 43,039 of record NZ_JBXAYG010000003.1, read on the forward strand.
GCATCGCCGCACTTGTCTGACTAGTAATCATAAAAAGAACAATTAAAACGACTAATGCGATGATTATTCCTCGAAATTTTTTCTTACCTTTTTCAATCTTAGCCTCTGCTTCACGAATTTGTTGTTGGATAACTGCAGCTCCCGCTGTAACACTTCTTTTTGCCATTAAAAAATCTAAAAGTTCTTCTTTATTCATAATTTTCTCCCTTTTCTTTGAACGAATTATTAACCAACCTTTACCAAACGATCCCTATAAAATCTCCTCCCCCAAAAAAGTAATTTATATCTTGCACTATCTTCACATGATATATTTTATCTCAAAAATATACTCAATACTACCTTTTTATGTAACTTTATAGGTATACTGAGAGCTTTGAAAGTGTGCGCACTTAATTTATCATTAAACATATGGATAAATAGGAGCGATTTATGATTATACTTGTGGGCACTTTCATTCGGAAAAAGCGAAAAGAATTAGGACTTACAATTGAAGAATTGGCAGAAATGGCGGACGTATCCGCCAGCTATTTGGCTCGACTCGAAAGAGGACAATTAGACGATACGAGTACAAGAAAGTTGGAACTAGTTCTGAATGCCTTACAATTAAATTTGGCTGATATATTAATGAGTAATGATTTTAACGACATTTATACGCCCGAATTAATTAACAGATTGAAAAGCATGACCACAGATGATAGAATGCGTATCTCTAAAGCGTTACTGGAAATCTTGAAATAGAAATTGATTAGACATATATTAAATGGGTAGAGAGTGTGTAAAGCATAAAAAAAGACACCATTAATGGTGTCTTGACTAGTCTATTTTATGGTGTTAATTTTATCTCGTATTATGGATTTTATTCAATGTTGTTCCTTTTTCAATATTGTAAAGTATTGATACAAGTGGATTCAAATAGATAAGATTCCATGAAGTATTAATCGATAATTCTCAAAACGCTAATATATATTTATATCGATATTTTGAAGCACTTCACAAAGCAATTTGTGAGGTGTTTTTTTGTATGGATTTTAAGTGTATAAAATATTCTAGTTCGGAATCTACGAAAATTTCTAAATTCAAAACCAACGCGTTTAATGACCTTAATTTTATTGTTTATTCCTTCTAAAGGACCGTTAGTATAATAATAGCCAAAATTATTTTTAATCTCAGAATGGTGACAAAGCAACGTTTCAATACTTTTAAGCATTTCTTCAGAACACCTTTCGGTGTTTCTAACTGTAAAATCATAAGATTTCCAGTCCTTCAACCGAATGGTTGATCTTATTTGGTTCATGAGTTCATATGATTTATTTAGTTCAGGATGAATCGCTAATAAATGATCAACGACATTTGTTTCTGTTGTTAGGTATGGGAAATAAGTCCATTTCTTGAAATTTTTAAAATCTAAGGTTTCAGAAGGTTTTAACAGGAGCTTCCAGTAACGTTTTAGTGCTTTGTAGTCTTGTGATGATTTTGAAAGTTCTTTCATCAGTCTAATTCTAGTTTTAGTGAATCCACGATTCACTGAATTGATAATATGAAAGGTATCTATGATGACAATCGCGTTAGGAAAGACTTCTTTGGCTAGTTTAGGATAGGTATAATTCATATCAGTTACGATAATTTTCACGTTTTTTCTAGCTGCAGCTGAGTAACGATAAAAATAACGTTCTATTTGATAGAATCTTCTAAAAGATAAAAGTTTGATTAATTCATGGTTACTAGCATCCATAAATTCAAAACTCATGGCATCTGTAGCTGATTTGGTACTCTTGACTTCGTCAAGTAGGAGTACTTTAGGTAAAAATTTATAATTAGGTTTAAAATCACGTTCAAAGGTCATTAAAATACGACCTACAAAGGAATCAGGATTCGAAATTTCATTAGCAATATGAGTTAAAGAAACGGATTCCGCTAATTTAGTTAAACAGAGCTGTTTAGATAGATTGGAAATCGTACAATTTTTAGGAACCACACTTGTTTGGACAAGGAAGTATGACTGCCGCTCATGACAGCTAAAGTATCTTCGTTTGAGTGATAAAATGATACATTTACCAAAAAATTTAGGGTAGCGTATGGGTGTTTGACGCCAACTATACCTGATAATCTGTCCTTCGTTTTTAATATCACAATTTGGACAATCCCTTCGGCTGGTAATCAAGAACACGGTTAAATCGAGTGACACCGTCATTAGAAGACTGATAATCAACAATCGTTAGACTACTGTCTTTTATTTTAAGCCAAAATTTAGTATGATTAGGCATGCGGAGAGTTCCATCTTTCTTATTAATTCATCTGTGGTGGTTGAGGGATAATGAACATGGATGAACTCGTAACCAAAAGTCTTATGACTTTTGGCTTTTTTTTGTTATTATACAAAAAAACTGTCATCAGTAATAGTTTTTACACTAGTCCCAACAACAGATAGTACAGAGCCTTTTTATTGTATTTAAAATTTAAAGATATTTCCTTCTATTTGGAATATTCGTTGGGTTTTGGGAGCAACTACTGATAATAACCTAGCTAAAACACAAAGAAAAGTAAAGGGTATATAAACGATTTCTCCTCCCTTTACATTTTTTCATTTTTGCAGAAGGATTAATACAGCAATCGATACTGAAACTTACTGCAAAAATCAATTAAAAGGCCCAAAGGAAGAAGTTAATCAATTTTACACAAAATAAAAATGAGATTACCGTATTTTCACTTAAATCTAATTTTTTTTATTGTCTCAATTTTATAATGCTTTTTGACAACCTCCAAAAGAAAACATATACTTAATTATGAAAACGCTTTTATATAAAACGGAGGCAAACAGATGACACCAGAAATTGAATGGCTAGATACACCAACCGTTTTTCGTGTTGGACAGGTACCAGCTCACAGTGATCATAAGTACTATGCAACTCAAGCAGAAATGTTACAACAAAAAAGTTCATTTGAACAATCTTTGAATGGAACTTGGAAATTTAGTTACAGCACTAATGCAGCAAGTCGACCAAAAAATTTCTATCAGACTGACTTTGATGCAGAACAATTTGACACAATTCCAGTACCACAGCATATTGAATTATCAGGATATGAGCAATTACATTATATTAATACGATGTATCCTTGGGAAGGACATGAATATAGACGACCTGCTTTTTCAGATACTGATTTAAATCAGTATGCTGGAATGTTTAGTGATGCAGAATATAATCCAGTAGGTTCATATTTAAACCATTTTGACTTGGAACCAACTCTTCAAAATAAACGCGTTATTATCCGTTTTGAAGGTGTTGAACAGGCAATGTACGTCTGGTTGAATGGACATTTTCTAGGATACGCAGAAGATAGTTTTACACCAAGCGAATTTGACCTGACACCTTATTTAAAAGATAAGGATAATTGTTTGGCAGTTGAAGTGCATAAACGAAGTTCTGCAGCCTTCATTGAAGACCAAGACTTTTTCCGTTTCTTCGGAATTTTTCGTGATGTGACACTGTTAGCACAACCTGCAACACATTTAGATGATTTTTGGGTGATTCCTGATTACGATAGTGGACAAAAAACAGGACAAGTAGATTTACAACTTCATTTTAGTGGGGCAGAACAACGTGTCCGTGTCACATTCAAAGACCAAGATGCGGTGTTATTTAGCGATGAATTAATGAGTGGGTCAGATGTCGAAAAACACTACAATTTAGCACAACCAGTGACTGCTTGGCAGAATGACCGGCCTTATTTATATACATTACAATTAGAAATTTTAGATGCTGATGGGCAATTAATTGAAATTATCCAACAACCAGTTGGTTTTCGCAAAATTGAAATTAAGAATCGCGTGATGTTATTAAATGGTGAACGATTAATTATCAATGGTGTTAATCGTCATGAGTGGAACCCTAAATCAGGAAGAACCATTTCAGATAATGATGAAGCTTGGGATGTTGACTGTATGCAACGTAACAATATTAACGCAGTTCGGACGTCACATTATCCAGATCGATTATCTTTTTACAATCGTTGTGATCAGGCTGGTATTTATATGATGGCTGAAACCAACTTAGAATCACATGGTTCTTGGCAGAAAATGGGTGAAGTTGAGCCTTCTTGGAATGTGCCCGGCTCATCGGATCAATGGGAAGCAGCCGTTTTAGACCGCGCTAAAAGTAATTTTGAGTTATTTAAAAATCATCCCTCAGTTTTATTTTGGTCATTGGGTAACGAATCATACGCCGGCAGTGTCTTAGCGAAAATGAATGAGTACTATAAACAAAAAGATTCGACACGTTTAGTTCATTATGAAGGTGTTTTCCGTGCGCCTGAATACAAAGATGTCATTTCAGATGTTGAAAGTCGGATGTATGCAACACCAGCCGAAATTAAAGACTATCTAGAAAATTCACCACAAAAACCATTTATCTTGTGTGAGTATATGCATGATATGGGTAATTCATTGGGCGGGATGAAATCATATATTGATTTATTACAACAATATGAATCCTATCAAGGTGGTTTCATCTGGGACTTTATCGATCAAGCATTGTTAGTTGAAGATCCCGTCACAGGTCAAAATGAGTTGCGTTATGGTGGCGATTTTGATGATCGACCATCTGATTATGCATTTTCGGGTGATGGACTCGTTTTTGCCACACGTAATGAAAAACCAGCAATGCAGGAGGTAAAATACTATTATGGCACAGATAAATAAGCAGTTAACTGTCATTTACGGAGATGTCACACTCGGTTTAAAAGGAAATGATTTTCATTATATTTTCTCCTATCAAACGGGTGGCCCAGAATCTTTTAGAATTCAAGGTAAAGAGTGGCTTTATCGCTCACCAAAACCGACTTTTTGGCGTGCAACAACGGATAACGATCAGGGGAGTCAGTTTCCAGTAAAGTCAGGGATGTGGTTGGCCGCTGATCAATTCAGTAATTGTCAATCAGTTAAAGTTGCTATTAATGGTAAACCAATTGCGTTACCGATTGCACCAGAAAATAATCGTTACACTAACCATGAAGTCGCTGAAAAAGTGGCTATAAGTTATATCTATAACACACTGACTGTGCCGCAAACGCAAGTGACGGTCACTTATACTGTTGAAGCAACCGGAAAAATGAATGTTGCAGTTTCATACCAAGGAAAAGCTGGATTACCCTCATTACCTGTTTTTGGGTTGCGATTTATTATGCCCACACCAGCGACTCGTTTTTGTTACCAAGGATTATCAGGAGAAACTTATCCAGATAGAATGGCCGGAGGAATTCCAGGCCGATATGAAGTTCAAGGGTTACCAGTGACACCATACTTAGTTCCGCAAGATTGTGGTGTGCATATGCAAAATGATTGGGTAACTGTTTATCGACAGTCTGTTCTGGATAATCGTATGCAACAGGCTTCTGAAACGGGTTTAACATTCAGTGCGGTTGATCAACCAATTGCGTTTAGTTGTTTACCTTATACAGCTGAAGAATTAGAAAATGCGACACATCATAGCGAATTACCAGCGGAACATCGTACCGTTTTATCGATTCTAGGCGCCGTTCGAGGTGTTGGTGGTATTGATAGTTGGGGTAGTGATGTTGAGGATGACTATCAAATTGATGCGATGAAGGATATTGCTTACCAATTTAATATCACATTTGATTAATTTGCCTATCTACCATAACTATAGTAGACTGTAAATAATTAATAAACAGGGAGTGTGAAGTGCATTGGTAAATACAAATCGTTAATCGAATAACTGTCGACTAAACAAGGGACGAAGTGTGTCTTTTTATGCATGTTGACTATTCAAACGGTTTGCAATATCAATTCTTTTTCACATCTGAAAGAACCACTTTTTTTGATGGATAACGATTGAAGAGCATATAACTGTATGCTCTTTTTTTGTAGAATCAAATGGATAGTTTAGCGGTCGACCTCACAAAGAAATGAGGTAATTACTATAGGAACAATACAAATTAAACAATTAAGTTTTCAATATGATGGACAATTAGCACCAATTTTTAAAAATGTTGATTTACAATTAGATGCCAGCTGGAAGTTAGGTCTAATTGGTAGAAATGGTCGCGGAAAAACGACTTTATTTAGAATTTTACAAAATCAATTACAGTACCAAGGAAAGATTAGAACAGATTTAGAATTTCAGTATTTTCCTCAAACAGTTGTTAAACCAGAAGAGTCAGTGTGGCTGGTTATCAAGAGTATCACAGACTTACAAGACTATGATCAGTGGCAAATTTTAATCGAATTAGATAAACTTGGACTATCTGAAAAATTATTGACGGAACCATTTAATCAATTAAGTCCAGGACAGCAAACTAAGATATTATTAGCCAGCTTATTTGTTGGCGAAGGTAAATTTCAATTAATAGATGAACCGACTAATCATTTAGATGAAAACGGTCGAAAAATTATTTCTGATTATCTAAGACAAAAACAAGGATTTATTTTAATCAGTCATGATCGTTATTTTTTAAATAATATTATTGATCATGTTATTTCAATTGATCGCGCTAAAATCAGTCAATTTAAGGGTAATTATAATACGTGGGCTGACGAAAATACGTCACGAAATAATTGGGAATATAATGAAAAAGAAAAATTACAACATGATATTAAACGATTAGAAGGTGCTTCACGGAAAAAATCGGGTTGGGCTAATCAGACTGAGGCGAAAGTATCTGGTGCGACAGACAGAGGATTTATTAGCCACAAGGCAGCTAAATCTATGAAACGGGTACTAAGTATTAAAAAACGTGCCGATAAAGCAGTAGAAGAGAAAAAATCTTTACTTAAGAATATTGATGTGGCAGATCTTTTAACGTTGAATTTTGAAAAATTAGTGTCAGATAAGACTTTACTAGAGGTAATTGGCTTATCAGCATTTCGTAAACAATTGCCGGTAAATAAACCGGTAGATTTTAAATTAAAGATGGGAGAGCGCGTTATTCTTCAGGGTGAAAATGGTTCTGGTAAATCGAGCGTTATCGCTGCTATACTAGGTCAATTAAAGTATCAAGGGCAATACAAATTTGCAACACCTTTAAAAGTGAGCTGGTTACCGCAAAATTTTGATGGTTTATCTGGTTCTTTACAAGAATTCGCTGCAGAAAAAAATGTTTCTTATTCTTTAATGTTGGATACATTAAGAAAACTTGGTTTTGAACGTTATGAATTTGATAAAGATATCAGTCAAATGAGCATGGGCCAAAAGAGAAAAGTGGCTTTGAGTCGTTCGTTGGTTGAACCAGCAAATATATATATTTGGGATGAGCCACTTAATTATCTAGATGTTATCACGCGTCAACAAATTCAAGATGTTATTCTGGCTTTTCAACCACCGATGTTAATCATTGATCATGATAAAGAATTCGTTGAAAAGGTTGGAACAAAATTCGTTGAGATTGAACATTATTAGTGAATGGTTAATTAAAGGCATCCAATTTATACGTCTATTGATATCAAGATAGTCGTAATGATATACTGTTAAGAGCATAGTTATTTTAACTGTATACTGATTAGCGGGGCATACAGAATTAAAATCGACGTAAGTTGAATAATAAAAGATCAACTTTATTTGAAGGCATGTATTCATAATATGAATCTTTAACTTTGAAAGAAATTGTTAATTAATAGAGCAAGGAGGAAACATTAATGGCTGATAAAGCAAAGACTGATAGAGATAAAATGCTAGAAATTATCAAAAAGAAACAAACTGATGGCGGAAACTTCAATAAGAAGGCTACTGCTAGAAATGATCGTACTAAAATGCGTAAGGGTCCTAAGATTTTTAAATAGAGGTTTAGACTTAGCTCAGATAAATATCTGGGCTATTTTTTTAATCATTAAAATCTAGCATACTTTTACTGAATCAATTCCAATATATCTGCAGTAACTTCTTCAGCTGTAGCAGGACTACCACTACTAATCCATTGCAACATCGTTCGTAGAACGCCACCAAGAATGAACGTTTTTTGAGTATTATTTAGCCGACTGATACTAGGCGTATCTTTAAGAATCTTTTCAAAATAAGTATAAAAAGAATCTTCCAATAAATAAACAATATCATTTTTAATTAGGATATCCATAAATTCAGAATCATTATGCCAATAGTTAAAAGCTAGCTTGAAAATGTTTTTCAAACTAATTTCTGTTTGATTGGACTTGAGTTCGGCGTAAAACTGGTCAAATAAGTAATCGGACCGAGTTAGTAAAATCGCGTCCTTATTTTCAAAATTACGATAGAAAGTCAGCCGGGCAACTCCGGCTTTTTTTGTGATTTCAGTTATTGTGATTTCTTGATAAGATTTTATTTTTAATAAGTCAATTAAAGAATCAATAATCAAATTTTTACTTAATTTTGCTTGGTTATTTTCCGTCATTTTTTATATCTCCTTGAAGTGTAACAAATAACACGATTTTGTATCTTGTAAATCACGCGATAAATGATTAATATAAGTGTAACAAATGTAACACTTATAGCAAGAAAGATAAATGACACTTGAAGTATTTTATATAAAGTCATTAAAGTCGGAAAATTTATTAAACTAATTAAAAGAGGTTATTGAACATGAAAAAAATTTGTATTATATTTGATCATCCCTACACTGCAGACGCTGGATACAATGAATTGCACAATAGGAGTTATTCAGCGGCATTACTAGTTAGTGCTAAAGCAGCGTATGAAAAAGAGGGCTGTATTGTGGACGTAATTGATTTGCATAAAGATGGGTTTGATCCTGTAATGCACCAAGAAGACCTAATATCTTGGCGTAAGAAGATACCAACGGATTCTATGACGGCGAATTATCAAGAACGCCTCATGGCTGCAGATGAGCTTGTCTTTATTTTTCCAATCTGGTGGGAATCTATGCCAGCTATGATGAAGGGATTCTTTGACAAAGTTATTGCTAAAGGGATTCTTTATACAGAGCAGGAAAATAAAAAATTATTTAAAAATGAGATGGTTCATTTAAAGAAAGTTAAAATGGTTACAACTATGTCAACACCAGGTTGGATTTATCGAACTATCTTTGGAAATCCTGTGACTAAAATGGTATTTAGGGGAACATTCCGGAAGATGGGGTTTAACCAGTTGAAATGGTTTAACTTTGCTGCAGTTCAAGGAATGAAACTTGAAAAACGACAACAGTTGTTGAAGAAGTTTGAAAATAATATTGTGAAGTAAGAGGGTTCAACCTGATTGGGTAAATACAATTAGGTTGGCTCTTTTTTAATATCACTAGAACCGAATCTTTTGAATTTAGTTCAGTTAATTTAAGTAGTATAATACAATTGAATTATTAAGGAAGAAAAGGGCGTCAAATAGTGAATGGAGGGGCAAAATGATGACAGAACATGAAAAATTATTGGCAGGTCAAGATTATGATTATCGCGACCCAGAATTACAGGGTATGATTGCGGCGGGTAAAGAATTAGTCACTATAATCAATACGACAACTGACCTAGAGAAAAGAGCAACAGCAATTCACGAGTTGTTAGGGAAATCTGGGGAAGGACTCGTTATTAATGGTCAATTTAATACAGTTTATGGTAAACATATCACTGTTGGTGATGATGTTTTTATTAACGGTAATTGTACATTTCAAGATTCAAACAAAATCACATTAGGAGATCGTGTCATTGTCGCGCCAGACACGAAGTTATATTGTGGTGAACATGCATTAGATGCAACAAAACGTTTTGGAAAAAGACAAGATGGTAGTCGTTATTTAATTACTTATACTAAACCAATTACAATTGGAAACGATGTGTGGATAGGTGGAAATGTCACGATTATTGGTGGCGTTCATATTGGGGATAATGTGATTGTAGCAGCTGGTGCAGTGGTGACAAAAGATGTTCCTGACAATACAGTAGTGGGCGGCGTGCCCGCCAAAGTTATCAAACAATTAGAGCCATTAAAATAAGAAAATTTTTATATTAGGTGAGAGGAATGAGCAGGCTATTTTAGCATTTTTGCCTAGTATTAGATAATCAGCTAAATTAAAGAAACCTAAATTAGGTTGTAGGAGGGAAAAGTTAATGACAAGTATTGATGTTTTTGCACACGTTTTACCACCACATTTTTATAACGAGATGTTAGCTATTCAGCCGAACTTGCCAGAAAAAATGCCATTTATTAAACATCCCATATTGATTGATATTGAACAAAGACGCCTATTACGGAACAGAAATGTCCAACAAGTTATCTCAGCAGTCAACGTGAATCCTGAGGACTACGTAGGGCCAGAACAAGCAGCGGCATTATGCTGGCAAGCTAATAACGAAATAATTGAAATGGTTCAACAAAATGCAGACTTGTTTAAAGCGGGTATTGCAATGATACCTCTAAATAACATCGATGAAGCAACACGTATTATAAAAGAACAAGTGCTAAAAAATTCAGAATTAGTTGGCATTCAGTTATTTACGCGTGCCCTTGGAAAAAGTATTGCTGCAAAGGAATACCGGGTTATTTTTGAAATGGCTGCACAATTAAATATCCCAATTCTGTTACACCCAATTTTTGATGATCGTAAACCAGACAATAATATTATTTTTAGTTGGGAATATGAACTAGCGCAAGCAATGTTGCAATTAGTACAGTCAGGAATTTTTAATGACTATCCTACACTTAAAGTAATTGTTCATCATGCTGGGGCAATGGTGCCTTATTTTGCTGAACGAATTAACCATATTCTATCACCAGAACAGGCAGCTGATTTTAAACGTTTCTATGTAGATACTGCATTATTGGGCAATCCTAAAGCATTAGGGTTAGCAATTGATTATTATGGTGTTAGCCACGTACTGTTTGGAACTGATGCACCGTTAGGGATTGCGCCAGCTGGAGCAACGGATGCCATAATTGAAGCTTTAGATCAGTTGAATCTTTCGAAAGATGATCGAGCCCTGATTAATTATGGAAATTATAATCGTTTGATGGGATTGGGTGAATAAATGATAGAACTTAAGAATGCCCCATTATTAAGACTATTCAAACTTAAAATTAAGCTATCTGATCGTGAAAGATTTGAAAAAGCAGGGATGATTAATTTAACGACCTCAATTCAGCAAGAAAAAGGAACTTTGGCGATGTACAGTGTACATTTGGATGAGGCGGGTACTGAAAATATTGTGATTGAATCTTATCAAGACGAAGATCAATATCAAAAACATGCAAATTCGGCTCAATTTAAAATGTTTAGTAATATCGCATCTCAGGCAGTAATTGAAAAATCGATGATTAATTTATCCCCAGAATTACTGTTAGAAAAAACAACAGCCTTGCATGAATTGAAGCCTGACAGAGCTATACTCAAAGTAACAAGTATTGAAATAGAGCCGAATAGGGTTAAAGAATTTAGAGAAGTTTCATTGAATACTATGAAACAATCATTTGAAAATGAAGCAGGACTCTTAGTGACATACATTGCTTCTGTAGATGGAGATTTAAATCAATGGATTTTCGTTGAAATTTACCGGAGTGACGAGGATTACCAAGCTCATTTACAAACAATGAATTTTAAAAAATATGTAACAGAGACGAAAAAAATGGTGCTTAATAAACGAATAGAGACACCTGTAGCAGATGTTTTAGTTAATCAGGGTGGATTATTTTTTGAAAAATGAAGATAGAGCGGTAATCAAGTTAGTCGATTACAGTGCTATCTTTTTAATTTTCCGTAAACAAAAGAGGTGCTGATAAATTTTATCAGCACCTCTTATTAATAATCGAGTATCAATATAATTTAACCCCAGCGATTTGATTTTCTGGGTAAAACCATTAAAATAAAGAACCAAATACTACCGACTAATGGAACGAATTGGATTAAAATCCACCAACCAGAACGATCAGTATCATGTAAACGACGAACTGAAACAGCAAAGTTTGCAATCCAGACGATAAACATAACAATATTTCGACTTGTCATAAAAGTAAGTTCACTAAAATTATAAATCGAATCGATAGGATGGCCAACGAGTGACGTATAAAAATAAATAATAATTGCTCCTAGAATACTATTAATAATCGTAGGCCACCAATAGTCTGATCTATTCGATGTGTCAGAAAAATTAAAAATATTTTCCCAGAAATTTTTGTATGATTGAACCATATGCTTAATCCTCCTTTTTAAAACGTTTTATTTAGTTAAAAGACATCGTTAGATTATTAAATTAGTTAATCTGACGATGTTTATTTAATTATAGTATAAATAAATAGAAATTTATATTGATATGCTTGGTGCCAGAAATAATCAGCTAGTTGACTTAAGAAAATAATTATTATATTATGAAGTTAACTTCACATGAAGTATATTTCATATTGAAAGGTGTTCATTATGCAAAATAAAGTTAAAGAATACAGAACTAAGCTTGAATTAACACAGGAACAGTTAGCTGAGAAAGTTCAAGTTTCTAGTCGAACAATTATCTCACTTGAAAAAGGTAAATATAAGCCATCTATAATGTTGGCCTATCGTTTGAGTTTATTGTTTGATTGTCAGATTGAAGCGTTATTTCAGCTAAAGGAAAATTTAGAGATGGAGGAGAATTAAAATGAAAATCTATAGTTATCGACATTTTTTTGTAGGTTTATTTTTTATGTTTGTGGGGATTGCCTCAATTTGGATAATGAACTTAGATTTTAAAGATGCTTTTGATTGGTCAAAATTGATTAGATCATTTATTAATGTTGTCTTATCATTTGGAATTGCGGCCTATCAATTTTATATAACTTTTTCTAAAAAAGGACTGAAAGAAGAACAGCTGGAGAATGTGGATGAACGAAATAAGTTAATTGATCAGTCTGTGAACGCAATGATTGGAAAAATTATGAATAGCATGATTTTAATTCTAGCGTTTGGGTTTATCATTTTGTGGGCATTTCTAAAAGTAAGTACGTTATTATGGATTGGTGCACTACTTTTCTTTTTGTATACGAATATAATAATCATTTCAATAATATTAGCGATATACTACGAGAAAAAGCTTTAATAATAGAGGCGTAACAGGTTAGGAGATTTTTGGCATGAAGAAAAATATGTTAATATCAATCGGTTTTTTGATGGTAGTTTTTTTAGGTATCTTAGGATTTAAAACATTAATTCAAGTTAAAGATACACAACCGGCTAGTTGGGCAGAAATCAGTCGAATTCAACCGACAGAAAATATAAAATTAACCCAAAAATACAAAATTAACGCAGGAACAAATGGCTTACCAGTCCAAGCAAAAATAGTCGTCGGTGGTGATGCTATATTACCGCATAAAAATTATGCTACACCCGCTGATTGGACCATTAAAAAAGGGTCCAAAGATGCATCAAATATGAAAGTTGTATTTAATCTTAAAAATTCGAAAGTACGTGGCACTAAGGTACAATTAAATACGTCAGATGCGTATTCTGGAGGACCAATGCCTGCCACGGTTCCAATTGAGATTGGACAAATTCAAGGCAAATTACAAGAAGAATATGGTCATTTTAAGGAAACGGCAACTATTGAAATTGGAGATAACACTTGGTATCTAAGCGTTATCCTTGAACCTAAAGTTAATTCAATTCACTATCTTTATTATCGAATTGAAGACACAAGTAGTGTTAGTGATTCGACAATTGTCGTTGATTATATGACTAAACTTAGGGCAGCTCAACAAAATCCCGCGGGACTAATGAATGATTTGGGTGATGTTGAAGCGGTCATTAAAACACTTTCTAAAACATCTGTGGCGTCTTAACCTATGCTATAATTTAAAGACATAGAATTATCTGAGAAAATGAGCAAAGAGAAAGGATTATATGAATCCACAATCAGTTTTAAAAGAAAAATTTGGGTACGACAATTTTCGCCAAGGTCAAAAAGAAGTTATTGATCGTATTCTAACGGGTGAAGATGTTTTAGCTATTATGCCTACAGGCGGCGGAAAATCGCTATGTTACCAAATTCCAGCACTTATATTAGATGGACTAACGTTAGTGATATCTCCTTTAATTTCTTTAATGAAGGATCAAGTTGATGCTTTAAATGAAAATGGCATTCCAGCAACCTTTATCAATAGTACGCTAGATTACACGGAGGTTCGTGAACGCTTTAATCAAGCTGCTCGTGGTGAAGTTAAGTTACTTTATGTGTCACCAGAACGATTAGATTCTGATGGTTTTATGGCAGATTTAGCGGAATTAAGAATTGATCTTGTCGCTATTGATGAAGCGCACTGTATCTCACAATGGGGGCACGATTTCCGTCCTAGTTATTTACGCTTAACGGAAACGATTCAACGTTTGAATTCGAATCCGACGATTATTGCATTAACAGCGACAGCGACAACTCAAGTAGCTGCGGATATTATGCAACGATTATCGATTATACATGAAGTTAAAACTGGGTTTTCACGTGAAAATTTAGCCTTCCAAGTCGTTAAAGATCAAAATAGTGATCGTTTCTTACTCGAGTATTTAAAGGGACAGAAACAACAATCTGGTATTATTTATGCAAGTACGCGTAAAGAAGTCGAACGGTTAACGAAATTAATAAAAAAAGCTAAGATTAAAGTGGCGATGTATCACGGCGGGTTGCAAGAAGATGAACGTCGTCAGAATCAGGAAGACTTCTTGTACGATCGTGTTCAGGTAATGATTGCGACGAATGCATTTGGGATGGGAATTGATAAAAGTAATGTTCGATTTGTAATCCATGATCAGATACCTGGTAGTTTAGAAGCTTATTATCAAGAAGCCGGACGTGCTGGACGAGATGGCTTGCCAAGTGAAGCAATTTTACTTTTTAATTTAAAAGATGTTCAGATTCAACATTTTTTCATTGACCAATCTGAAATGGATGATGTTAATAAAAAACATGAGTATTTAAAATTACAAGAAATGACGCAATACGCAAACACGCAACAGTGTTTACAACAGACAATTGTGAATTATTTTGGCGATGAAGCACCAGAATGTGGCCGTTGCGGCAATTGCTTGGATACACGAGATGCACAAGATATTTCGATTGATGCCCAAAAGGTTTTATCATGTGTAAAACGGATGGGTGAACATTTTGGTAAAGGGTTAGTCGCACAAGTTTTAACAGGTTCAAAAGTCCAAAAGGTGATGCAGTTTAGATTTGATGAATTACCTACGTATGGACTGATGAAAGATCAATCGCAGAAGGAAGTTTCTGGATTGATTGATTATTTAGTTGCGTCAGGTTTTTTACAGGCTTCAAGCGGCCAATATCCGGTTCTGCAACTTGCTGCAGAAGGAGTTGGCGTCTTAAAAGGTGAAACTAAAGTTACACGTAAAATGGCTGTAAAAGTTAAACAAGCATTACCTGAAGATAATGAACTATTTGAAGAATTAAGACAATTACGTCGCGAATTAGCAGAGGAACAAGGTGTACCGCCATTTGTTATCTTCTCTGATAAAACGTTATATTCAATGTGTGAGGTTATGCCGGAAACGTTAACTGATATGTTGGATGTTAAAGGTGTTGGTGAAAGTAAATTGGAAAAATATGGTGAGTTGTTCTTAGATATATTAAACGCAGAAGATTAAATTCTTGAAGGAGAGTTCATATGACAATTTATGAGTATTGGCAAGCATTTAAAAAGGCAAATAAAATTGAACATGATAATTATGATGCATGGTCATTTGGCGTCACTAAGAAAGAAACGTTAGAATTAGGTAAATTAGTTTTAGATGGTCTTAAAACAGGGACATCGTCAGCTTATAATTTATATTTTGATGAAGAACCTTTACCAAAAGTTGGCGATTACAATGTCATTGTTGATTATAAAGATAATCCAATGGCGATTACGAAAACAATAAAAGTTTATGTGACACCATTTAACGAAGTTACAGAAGAGCATGCTTTTCTTGAAGGCGAAGGCGATAGAAATTTAGCTTATTGGCGAAGTGTTCATCAATCTTTTTTTGAAGAAGAATTAGAAAGTGTTAATAAGACATTTGATGAGACAATGCCAGTGGTTTGTGAGGAATTTGAATTAGTTTTTCCGATTGAAACAACGGAGGTTTAAGCAAATGAAAATCGAACACGTTGGTTTATGGGTAGAAAATCTTGAAGCAATGCGTGATTTTTATGTGACTAATTTTAAGGCAACTTTTGGTGTGCGTTATGACAATGGGACTAAAGGATTTTCGTCATACTTTTTGAGCTTTCCAGATGGTCAAGCAAGATTAGAAATTATGACGAGAACGGATATTACAGATCGCTATCCTGATGGATTTGGTTATGCACATTTAGCCTTTTCTGTTGAGAATCATGTGACCGTTGATCAAATGGTGATTGATTTTAAAAAATCTGGAATAGAAGTTGTTAGTGGCCCTCGGACAACAGGGGATGGCTATTATGAAGCAGTCATTTTGGACCCTGAAGGAAACAAAATTGAACTTGTAGGTTAAAAAATAAGATTGAATCACGAGAAGGTCACCCCGGAAATGGGGTGACCTTTTTGAGTTTGAAATTTAATTTGGTGCATACTGTATGAGTCGGCTATAATTAATGAAAACGGTTAAATAGAAATGGAGATAAGAACAATGAATTTTGGAATTATTGGTTACGGTAATATTGCAAAGCGATTTTATGAAAGTATTCGATATACAAAAAATGGACAAGTTACAGCAATTGGATCAAAGTCATTATTTAATGACGATGTGTTTAAAGCGAATAATCCAGATATAACCATTTATGATTCATATCAAGCTCTTTTAGGCGATGATTCGATTGATGGCGTTTATATCGCATTGCCACATATGTTGCATAAAGAGTGGTCACTAAAGGCGTTGAAGCTAAATATTCCGGTATTTTGTGAAAAACCGGCTGTACTAACAACGACAGATATGAAAGAAATTGAATTAGCTTCAAGTGAAAATCAAACCTTATTTGTTGAAGCGTTTAAAACAAAATTTAACATCGGTATGGATCATTTAAAACAAGATTTAGCTTCAATCGGACCCATCCAAACCATGTCAGCTAACTTTTGTTCTAATGCCATTCCATCTCAAAAAGCAACTTCATATTTACTTCAAAAAGGACAGGGTGGTGCTTTGAACGATATCGGTACTTATCCAATTGGTTTTGTGTTAGAAATTTTAGGTTCAGATATTTCGCATATTGAATCAAAATTAGACATGCATAATGGGATTGATGAAAAATTTTCAGCAACGATACATTTTGAAAAAGGCGCTCAGGCACTCATTGAAGGCGCAATAAATGAAGCTAAACCGCGAGTTGCGATTATTGTTGGGCAACAAGGTCGTATCGTTATTCCAATGTATAATCGAATTGAAAAATATACGATTGAATTAAATGATGGACAAAAAATTAATCGGGACTATAGTATCGTTGGAGATGATATGACGCTTGAAATTCAAGCTTTTATTAATCTAGTTGAAATTGGTGCAAAGACTTGTGAGCGACATAGCCTACAGGATACGTTTAATATTATTCAGGTTATTGAAAAAATAAGGCAAGGTGAGTAAGCCTTTAAACTAACTTTGACAGCGCTTACTATATTTGATATACTTAATTTGTCAAATAAGGGCTGTAACTGATTCGATCAGGCATTACCTATTGATAACTATTTGTTTAGTTATCAATAGGTAATTTTTTTGAAAAAAACTAGTAAAACCTCTATTTGAAATAGTTCACAGATACATAAGTTAAACAAAAAACTTTGAAGGAGTGTATTAATATGTATAAAACAGATTATCCAAAAGGGTTTAAAAAAGGTTTCTTATGGGGTGGCGCAACAGCTGCAAACCAAGTTGAAGGTGGCTGGGATTTAGATGGCAAAGGGATGACTACTGCTGAAGTTATTCGTAAATCTGAAAAAAGAACAGAAATGAATCTTGGTTCTGTCACAATGAAAGTCATTGAAGAAGCGATGGACGATAAAACCACTGACCATTATCCAAAACGTCGTGGGATTGATTTCTATCATAATTATAAAGAAGATATTAAATTATTTGCAGAAATGGGTTTTAAAACATACCGGATGTCTATGGCATGGGCACGAATTTTTCCAAATGGTAATGAAACGGAACCCAATGAAGCTGGGTTAGCATTTTATGACCGCGTTTTTGATGAGTTAGCTAAGTATGATATTGAACCTGTTGTCACATTATCGCATTATGAAATGCCACTTGATTTGACAGTTAAACAAAATGGGTGGGTAAGCCGTGACACAATTGCTAGTTTTACACATTACACGGACGTTGTACTTAACCGTTTTAAAGATAAGGTTAAATATTGGTTAACGTTTAACGAAATTAATGTTAGCTCATTTGGTTTCATGGAAACGGGTGCTGTTGACAGTGAATTAACACAGAGAGAACAATTACAAATTCGGTATCAAGCTGTTCATCACCAATTTATCGCAAGTGCTTTGGTAGTTGAACAAGCACGGAAAATTAATCCTGATTTTGTGGTAGGTTGTATGCTTGCTAGAATGCAAACTTATCCATCAACGCCTAATCCAGCAGATGTTCGTGCCGCTCAAGAAAATGATAATTTAAACTTGTTCTTCACCGATGTTCAAGTCCGCGGCGAATACCCTGAATACATGAACCGCTATTTCAAAGAAAATGATGTTCATATTGTGATGGAGCCAGGGGATGAAGCTATTCTTAAAATGGGCAAAGTTGCGTTCCTTAGTTTTAGTTATTATATGTCAACGGTCACTTCAGCTGGCAAAACGGGTGATACATCGTTAGGAAATATGATTAATGGTGAAAAAAATCCTTACTTAGAAACAAGTGACTGGGGTTGGCAAATTGATCCCATTGGATTAAGAATCACATTGAATGCAATGTGGGATCGTTACCGTGTGCCACTATTTATTGTTGAAAATGGAATTGGGGCCCTAGATAAGTTAGGCGATGATGGCAAAGTTCATGATGACTATCGCATTAAGTATCTTGAAGAACATATCATTCAAATGAAAGAAGCTGTTATGGATGGTGTTGATTTAATGGGGTACACAATGTGGGGCTGCATTGATTTAATTAGCGCATCAACTTCAGAAATGAGTAAACGTTATGGGTTCATTTATGTTGATCAAGATGACGATGGAAATGGCTCATTGAAACGTTACAAGAAAGATAGTTTTGATTGGTATAAACAAGTTATTGAGACAAATGCTAGTGATATATAAAGGGAGATAATATGATGAATTTAGATGAAATAAAGAATGGGTTAGTTGTTTCTTGTCAGGCACTAGAAGGTGAACCATTATTTAGTTCATTTATCATGGGGAGAATGGCCCTTGCAGCTGAGATGGGTGGTGCTGTGGGGATACGAGCAAATTCAGTTTCTGATATTGTAGAAATTAAAAAACAAGTAAAATTACCGTTGATTGGCATAATCAAACGAGATTATGCAGATTCAGAAGTCTATATTACAGCAACGATGAAAGAAGTAGATGAATTACTGGAAACTGACGCTGAGATTATTGCATTAGATGCAACGGTTAGACAACGGCCTCATAATGAAAAGGTAACTGATTTAGTCAATAAAATTCATGAAGGAAATAGATTAGCCATGGCAGATATTTCTAATTATGAAGAAGGCGTTATGGCTGAAAAAAATGGATTTGATATGGTTTCTACAACGATGTCAGGATATACAGAATATACGGACGAAAGGGATAGCCCAGATTTTGATTTACTAGAAAAGTTAATTAAAAATCTTAAAATCCCTGTTATTATGGAGGGTCATACAACGACTCCAGAAGAAGTTAAGAGAGCATT
Organism: Dellaglioa sp. CoH-55-MRSF-9; assembly: GCF_056782155.1. Next base: position 62,800 of record NZ_JBXAYG010000003.1, read on the forward strand.
TGATATTGGCGCATTTTCGGCAGTTGTCGGTGGCGTTATTACAAGACCTAAACAAATAACACAACTATTTGTTGATAAAATAAGTTAAATAAATCTTCTAATGATTGATGAACAGCGAATATGCTGTGAATTGTTATTAGAAGATTTTTCTGTAATAATAGGGTTAAAATTTACTCTAATTAAAATTAATCCAATTCAATTAATGTTAATAAAATAGCTTTATTTTACTGTGTTTATAGAAAATAAATTTCTATTTAACAAATCATGACATAAGTGGTATTCTTATAACATGATAAAAACTGAGAGAGAAAAGATGTCAGATGGTGAACCGTATGAGCAGTTGGATCCTGAACTAGTTGAACGACGAGAACTGATTCGGAGAAAACTGCGGACAATTAACCAGCTTGACGATAATAAGCAACAAAATACAAATATTAAAGCATTATTGGCTGATTCCGGTGAAGACTTTTGGGCCGAAACGGGAATCGAATTTGATTATGGATTTAATATTCATATCGGAAATCACTTTTATGCGAACTACCATTTAACGATGTTGGACACTTGTCCAATCACAATTGGTGATCATTGTTACATTGGACCAGACGTTGGATTTTACACGCCAGTACACCCCTTATCTGCAAAATTACGTGATGCGGATGTTGAAATGGGTAAACCAATTACGGTTGGTGATAGTGTCTGGATGGGTGGACACGTCACGATTTTACCAGGAGTTACGATTGGTAATCGAGTCGTTGTCGGCGCTGGATCTGTGGTCACAAAATCGTTTGGTGATGATCTCGTAATTGCGGGTAACCCGGCACGAATTATTCGTTATCTAGATGATAACGGTGACGTGAGTCCAGGTAAGTGATTCGATAGAATATTATAATTTACGTTATGAGTATTTGTATAAGATAGCAAAGCTAACAAGCACGCTGTGCAGATATCCCTAGTGGAGAAACTGTATCAGTGTGCTTTTTTTGTGCAATTAAAAGCAGAATTATCGGAGTGAGTACGGCGATGAATTAAAGATCGTGCTCTAAAATTTAGGAGGAAATTTTTATTTTAGAAAAACAGAATATCGACAAAAAAATGTTTTTACCGACTGTGGCATTATTTATTTTAGTATCAGTTGGATTATTACTCGGTGGGTCTGGTTTGAAGGCAGAATTAGGTTCAATAATGGATGCTATTACGGCCCACTTGAGTTGGGCTTACCTTGGTATCTATATTCTCAATTTTGTTTTCTTTTTATATATTGCATTAAGCCATTATGGCAAAATTACATTGGGTAATAAAGGCGAAAAGCCGGCATACAGTGATTTTAAATGGGGTAGTATGGTATTTGCGACGGCCATTGATGCCAGTATTTTAATGCTTAGCATGGTTGATCCACTTCGCTACGTGCAACAACCTTTGTTTGGTGCTAAAGCGATGTCTCCTGCTAATTATCAAAATGCTCACATGTTAGGTCAATTTGATTGGGGTCCAATGGCGTGGATGATGTTTGCATCTTCAGCTGTAATTATTTCATACGTTATGTACGTTAAAAAAGCGAAAGTTATGTGTGTTAGTGATGTGATTCCTATGTTAAAAGGGGATCAGCCTTATAAAAAAATCTTACGAAAAATAATTGATTTTCTTGTCGTTTTCGGTATTATGGGCGGTGTTGGTTCATCAGTTGGGATGGAAATACCTGTATTATCAAAAATTATCGCAACATTAACGGGAGTCCAAGATACAATACTTTTAAAATTAGCATTATTTGTTGTCCTGTTCAGCATTTTCACGTTAACCATGTTTAAAGGAATTAAGGGTGGGATTGATCGATTGAGTTCAGCTCATATTTGGACAGCCATTGGCTTTTTGTTAATTGTTCTGTTAGTTGGACCAACGGTTTATATTTTGAAGTCAGAAGGTAACAGTCTTGTACTGATGGTTACTCAGTTTGTAGCAATGAGTACAGGGACAGCTTCAGGATTAGGTCATGCGATTGACCCTGTTAAATCGGAAACTATTTTCTATTGGGGTTGGTGGTTAACTTTCATGCCATTCATGGGCTTATTCATTGCTAGAATTTCGCGTGGACGAACGATTCGTCAGGTGATATTAGGGATGCTTGCGTATGGTGCTTTAGGATGTATGAGTTTCTACGCAATCTTAGGTGGTTATTCACTCTATTTACAACAAAGTGGAGCTGCTGATTTAATTCATACACTGAATGTATATGGTCAAGCTGCAGCAATTGCACAAGTTATTTCAACATTGCCATTTAAATACGTAATGTTAGTTATCTATGCGATTTCATGTTTTATCTTCTTAGCAACGACGATTTCATCATCTGCATTTATCGTGTCGTCGTTTACTAGTACAAAACTCAAACCGACAGAGCAACCAAGTTTGTTTAACCGCTTGGTTTGGATGGGAATTTTCATGTTATTCTCATTTGGTATCGTCTTCGTTGGTGGTTTTAAAACAATCCAAGCTATCTGTTTATTAGCTGGGTTCCCATTAATTTTTGTGTCACTGTTATTGATTATTTCAACGTGGCAGTACTTAGCCGAAGATCGTTCAACGGAAAGTGCTCATGATTCATTGGTTAAAATTTTTGGAAAATTAAAGAAGAACTTAGTTTCTTATCAACATGTGATACATGATAGTAATAATTAAATATAAAGAGGCCACTCCGTTATTATGGAGTGGCTTTTTAGTACCCATTTTTAGTATTATGTTATAACCTACGCTGTTCCCAATTAAAAAGAGACGTAAGTCTTACCTTAGAGCCTTCTAAATCTATCAATATTAAAATCTAAATATTTGAAAAATATGAAATAAAAACATATGATAATATAGATAATAAATTGATACAGACTAATAAAAACCATAACTAAATAAAAGAGGGTAACTAAATGAACTTTGAAGATGATATTCCAACAATTACGACTACGGAACTTGACCTATTATTAGCACAAAAGCCACAGATTATTGATGTTCGAGAAGATGACGAGTTTGCTGAAGGCCATATTCCTGGGTCAATTAATATTCCGTTAGATGAAGTTGACGATTATGAATTAACAGGTAAAGCATATATTATTTGTCGATCAGGACGTCGTAGTGCACAAGCTGCAGATATCCTATTTGAAAAAGGTTATGATGTTGTTGATGTATATGGCGGAATGCTTAGCTGGCAAGGTTCAACAGTTACAGGTAGTTAAACGTTTTCAGTGATAACATATTTTTATTAAAATCGGGGACGTATTACTTGTGTATACGCCTCTTTTTACATTATAATAAGTCAAATAAACATTTATGTATTAGAAATCAATAATTTTTTGCTTTATTTTGGGTGGGAACTAAGGCGATCTATAACTAGGAGGGTCAAAATGATTGAGTTAAGTGGGACTTTCAACAAATTAAATCAGTTGTTGAGCTTGTATGGGAAACAAGATGGACTAATGAACATTAAACAATTGGGGACAATTGATACTTATTATCTAAATGCGATCGAACAGTTGAACAGTCCAACAATTGGACGCGTTTCAAAATTGTTGAATCAATCAACGCCAAATACGAATTACCATTTGAAAAAATTAATCACATTAGGATTAGTGGAAAAAAAGGCTGATATAACAGATAAACGAGTTGTTCACTTATCTGTTACGGATAAGTATAAAGGTCTAACAACTTTTAATAGTGACTTTTGGAATCAATTGGAAAGTAAATTGGAAACGCAAGTTACAGGGCAGGATCTTGCAACGTTCAGACGCGTTTTAAAAGAGACAATTAGTCAGATTGAATCGATGGAATAAGTTAAATAAATAGAAATTATTTAAGAAAATGGCGTACTTAATTAATGAGCATGCAGTATAATTGAATACATCGATACCTAGTAAGAACGATAATTGCATCGTTCTTTTTATTTTCGGTAAAGATGATTTAACGCTTGCGATATAAATTTTAATGAGGTATGATAAGTAAATGGAAACGAACAGATGTTCTACTATTGAGAGGATGGTTACTAACTATGGCTAACAGAAGTATTGCAACCGGAGACGGCAAAAGAAAAGACGGTAAAGAACGCGAAGCAGCACTAGAAAAAGCGTTATCAGCAATTACAAAAGAATTCGGACAAGGTGCCATCATGAAGATGGGGGACAAAGCTGACACGAAGATTGATGTTACTTCAACTGGGATTTTATCATTGGATTACGCATTGGGAGTTGGTGGTTTTCCTAAAGGCCGTATTGTTGAAATATACGGACCAGAAAGTTCTGGTAAAACAACAATTGCACTTCATGCAACAGCAGAAGTCCAAAAAAATGGTGGTACAGTTGCTTATATCGATGCTGAAAATGCCATGGATCCCGCATATGCAACAGCATTAGGTGTTGATATTGATGGATTACTATTATCACAGCCAGATACTGGTGAACAAGGATTAGAAATTGCAGATGCTTTGGTATCCAGTGGTGCCGTTGATCTTGTCGTTATCGATTCAGTTGCAGCTTTAGTTCCTCGTGCAGAAATTGAAGGCGAAATGGGTGACGCTCATGTTGGGTTACAAGCTCGTATGATGTCACAAGCTCTCCGTAAATTGGCTGGTTCAATCAACAAAACAAGAACAACTGTTATTTTTATTAATCAATTACGTGAAAAAGTTGGTGTCATGTTCGGTAGCCCTGAAACAACACCAGGTGGCCGTGCCTTAAAATTCTACGCAACAATTCGCTTAGATGTTCGTCGCCGTGGACAAATTAAAGATGGTACGGATGTCATTGGTAATGAAACAACTATTAAAGTTGTTAAAAACAAGGTAGCACCACCATTTAAGATTGCTGAATTAAATATGATGTACGGGTCAGGTATCTCAGCTACTGCTGATATCTTAGATCTTGCTGTTGAAAATGGTATTGCTGAAAAAGCTGGGTCATGGTTCTCATACCATGGCGAACGTTTAGGTCAAGGTAAACCAAATGTCGTTAATATTTTGGAACAAAAACCTGATATGTTACATGATATGGACCAAGAAGTTCGTGCAAAATTATTTGCACCCGATGAAGAACCTGCTAAAGAAGTTAAGGAAGAATCAGCAGCACCAAAGAAAACAACTAAAAAAGTTAAAAAAGCTGACGATGCTCCAGTGTTAGATTCAAAAATCGAAACATTAGATTTACCAGAAGCTTAATAAAAAAAATAGTAAAGTGAACCTCCAGTATTGGACCAATCCAATACTGGAGGTTTTTTTATAATTAATCAAACAAAAAAGGTAGAAGAAGTATAGTAAGTAGAAGTTATCTACTTATATACTTCTTCTACCTTCTCCATTAGTCATTTGGCTTAATGATATTGCATGAATATCATTAATTTTAACGGTGATATGATTGATAATTATATTATCTTCATACCAGCCATTAATGAGTCCCTGTATAGGTTCTAAAAGTGTATCATCCAAATTTTTATTAGTGAGATCAACAGTGACAGGGGTGGATTTAATGATTGCCAAATTGATTACTTCTGCAATTTTAGTATCATTCATCTTAATGTCATGTGTTAATTTCTGTTTTCGTGTCTCTTCGTTTAATTTTTTTGTTCGAGCCGATGTATGGTCGCTTAAATAGAATCCTTGCCATTTCATCATACCGCGATCGTGATAATCATATTTTAAAAATTGATTTATCAAATTTGCATCAACATCAGTTGTTTTACTCATAGGTATTACCCCCAGCATGGCCACCGACTAACCCAGCGCGATAAATAGCTGTTGCACCTTCAGACTTACTGGAAAGTTTTACGATCGATTTAAAACCATATTTTTTTCGTATGATGTCAATGGTATTGTCCAAGTTGTGATTCTTTTGTTCCGTATTATTAGTGTCAAACATGTCTAATTGTTGACTATTATCGTCAACTAATTTGCCACACGAAATACTAATATGTCTTAGAGCTTCATGACGCCATTTTTTTCGAAATAGGTCGATGGCATATTTTGTGATTTGGGCATTACTATTTGTTGAATCAATTTTTAATGAACTACCAAAGCCTGAATATCTTTTTCCAGAATCTGTCGTTTCGGCTAAAGAAAATCCAATGCCTAAATTAATGACAGTAGCCACTTTGTGATGAGAACGTAATCGTGCTGCTACTTGTTCTGCAATTTCACGAATAACGACTTCAATTTCAGATTGGATAACATAGTCTTTTGGTAAGACTTGGCTATTACCATAGGATTTTTCCTTGGGGGTATATTTATCATGAATGATTGAACGATCAATTCCCCAAGAAAACGCAAATAATTGGCTACCAATTACGCCAAATTTGTTTTTTAATTCATATGGGTTGAAGTGAGCTAAATCGTTCATTGAATTGATATGATTTTTTTGTAATTTTTCGGCAGTTTTAGATCCAATTGACCAGATATCGTCAAGTTGTGTTATTGGCCATAACTTATCGGGGACGTCTTCATAATGCCATTCAGCAATTAAACTATGGTTATGTTTTGCTTCAATATCCAGAGCTAATTTAGCAAGAAGTGGATTATCACCAATACCAACGGTTGTATAAATTCCTGTTTCCCCTTTGACCGCAAGTTGAATTTTACGAGCAACTTCATAGGGACTATTTCCGAAAAGTTTCCAACTAGTCGTCATATCAATAATTGACTCATCGATAGAGTATGGGTGAATATCGTCATTTGAGGCAAATTGTTGAAATAGCTTATTGATTTTTAAGTTCTCTTCTATGTAAAGATTCATTCTGGGTTGGGCAACAACTAAACGTTTATCATGAATTGGAACATCAGTAGCTCGTGATACGTTTGTGATACCAAATATTTTCTTAGCCATAGGGCTAGCAGCTAGTACTAACCCGCTACCTGTATTCTTTGCTGTAGACATAACAACGAGAATAGAGCGTAATGGATTAAGACCGCGTGCAACTGATTCGACAGAAGCATAGAAAGATTTTGAATCAATCATAAAGATGACTTTTCTAGGTTCGTTACTATAATTGTACATTCGAGGAAACCTCCTTAACATATATCCAATTATACGAACATACGTTTCTTTAGTCAATGATATTTAGTCAAGCGGTGCTATAAATAATAAAAAGAATAACTTATACCTTTATATTTAAGGTATAAGTTATTCTCTTATTAGATAGAAGGATCAATTAAAACGTCAATTAATTTTGCTTGTGTAGGCGTTAAAATATGACTTGTACGATAAACGAGTGACATTAAAAATTTAGGTTGATCTAATTCCGATAAGGGGAGTGAGACTAAATCATCTGCAGCATCCAATGCTAGTTCTGTTAAAAAACCAATACCAACATTTTCGGTAACCATTTTTTTAATAATCTGACTGTCACTTGTTGTATAGATAATCTTTGGTTTGAAATGATTTTTTGTTGTTAACTCTTTAAAAGCGATTGGATGAACAAAACCCTCATTTTGCATAATAAATTTTTCATTTCGAAGTTCAGAAAATTTAACGGATTCTCTTGAAGCAAGTGGATGATGTTTGCTAACGATAATCTTGAAGTGTTTAGATGCAAAATTTCTGGCAATTAAGCGGTCATCTTCTATTGGTTTAACGGAACCTAATAAAGCCATATCTAATGATCCGTTTATTAACTGAAGAAGTAGGGCTTGGGAACCGTTCTCAACTGTATCTAGATGATTAATCAGACCTGAATTAAATAAATTGCTGACAATTTGCGGAAAATAGTACGTTCCTATAATAGGTGGTAATCCAAATCGAACGTGCTCATTTTTAAGTTGGTTAATTTCTTGGTTAGCAATTGTTAATTCTTTGAGAATAATATTAACATGTTCAGCGAATTGTTCACCACTTGGTGTAAAAGAAACTTGATGATGTGATTGATCACGAATAATCAGATTTGTGTCTAATTCAGTTTCTAAGCGTTTCATTGCAGTTGTGATTGTTGGTTGACTAACTGAAAAAAAATGAGCAACTTTTGAAAAATTTCTCAAATTAATTATTTGTTGATAATATTCTAAATCTCGAATGTTCATTATAATCTCCTCTAAATCAACGTTTATAATCCTCATATAAATAATATTTATAGTATAACACATGTTTGACTATAATTTTTAAAGGGGTGTATTCTTGCTCTTGTAAGTTAAAGAGAAAATAAAATATAAAAAAATAATGGAGGAATTAATGATGACAAAAGCACAAGATATGTTAAATAACCCATTTGTAAATAAAGGTACAGCATTTACAATGGAAGAACGTCGTGAATTAGGACTTATTGGTATGTTACCAGCTAAAGTTCAAACAATTGAAGAACAAGCAACACAAAACTACGCACAATATTTAAGTAAAGAAACTGGTCTTGAAAAACGCCATTTCTTAATGGAATTATTCAATGAAAACCGTACACTATTTTTCTACTTAATGGGACAACATGTGGCTGAATTTATGCCAGTTGTTTATGATCCAGTTGTTGCTGATTCAATCGAAGAATACAACGAAATTTATGTAAATCCACAAAACGCTGCATTCTTATCAATTGATCATCCAGAAGATATCGAAGCAACATTAAAAAATGCTGCTGCAGGACGTGACATTCGTTTAGTCGTTGTGACAGATGCTGAAGGTATTTTAGGTATGGGCGATTGGGGTGTCAACGGTGTTGATATCGCAATTGGTAAATTAATGGTTTATACAGCTGCTGCTGGAATTGATCCTTCACAAGTTTTACCAGTTTCTATTGATGCTGGAACAAATAATGAAACATTATTGAATGATCCATTATACCTTGGTAACAAACATGAACGTGTAACTGGTGACAAATACTATGACTTCGTTGATGGCTTTGTCCAAAGTACAAAGAACTTGTTCCCAGAATTGTTATTACATTGGGAAGATTTTGGCCGTTCAAATGCTGCTAATATTCTTGAAAAATATCAAAACGAAATCACAACATTTAATGATGATATCCAAGGTACAGGGATTGTTGTTTTAGCTGGTATCTTAGGTGCTCTAAGTATCACTAAAGGTTCAATTGTTGACCAAACAGTTATTACTTATGGTGCTGGTACTGCTGGTGTCGGAATTGCTAACCAAATTATGGACGAAATGAAACGCGCTGGTGTTTCAGAAGAAGATGCTCGCAAACGTTTCTTCTTAGTTGATAAACAAGGATTGTTATTTGATGATACAGAAGACTTAACACCTGGCCAAAAAGAATTTACGCATAAACGTTCAGAATTTGCTAATGCTGATGAATTAACTTCTTTAGAAGCTGTTGTTAAAGCTGTTCAACCAACTGTTATGATTGGTACATCTACACAACCTGGTACATTTACAAAAGAAATTGTTCAAGACATGGCTTCACATGTTGAACGTCCAATCATCTTCCCATTATCAAACCCTACAAAATTAGCAGAAGCTAAGGCTGAAGATTTGATTGCATGGACTGATGGTAAAGCTTTAGTTGCTACTGGTATTCCAGCTGATAATGTTGATTACAAAGGTGTTACTTACCAAATTGGTCAAGCAAACAACGCACTTATGTACCCAGGTCTTGGATTTGGGATTATCGCTTCAACATCTTCAAGAGTTAATGGCGAAATCTTATCACAAGCTAGTCATGCTTTAGGTGGAATCGTTGATACTACAGCCGTTGGTGCTGCCGTATTACCACCAGTAACACATTTAGCAGAATTCTCACAAACAATTGCTGAAGTAGTTGCCCAAAGTGTTGTTGACCAAAAATTAAACAAAGAAGCAATTACAGATGTTAAAAAGGCTGTCTCAGATATGAAATGGACACCTAAATACTAAAAAAAGCGTAGAGAGAAGGACAATTAATTATGGTATTTTTCCAATCAATTCAAAGTGTTCTAGTTGTTGTTTTGATGATGGTACTTGGATACATTTTACAAGTTAAAGGTTGGTTCGCTGATTCATTTGGTGGCAATATCTCATCATTAATTACAAAAATTGCTTTACCAGCTTCAATTTTCGTTTCTGTTTTAAAATATTTAAAACGTGATCAATTAGCTGCATTGTCAGGTAGTTTACTCTACCCAGCAATTGCTGTTATTATCGGTTACTTAATTGCATGGGCACTTGTTCATATCTTGAACATCAAACCTGGTCGTCGTGGTATCTTCATGAATGCCGTTGTTAATGCAAATACAATTTTCATTGGTTTACCTTTAAATATTGCGTTGTTTGGCGATAAGAGTATCTCATATTTCCTTGTTTACTATATTATTAATACAGTTTCAACATGGGCATTTGGTGTTTTCTTAATTTCAAATGATGATCCAACAAAAGACAAATCAGATAAAACGAAAAAGAAAATTAACTGGGCTAAAGTAATCCCAATGCCACTTGTTGGGTTCATCGTTGCATTAATCTTCTTGGTTCTTGCAATTCCAGTTCCTGATTTTATTAGCCAAACATTAGGTTATGTTGGTGGATTAGTTACACCATTATCATTAATCTATATTGGTATTGTGTTAGCTAAAGCCGGTTTGAAGAGTATCAGATTTGATCGTGATACAGTCGTTGCATTACTTGGACGTTTTATTTTATCACCAATCATTTTAATCGCTGTTATTCTTTTAGGTACACATTTAACTGGTGCAGATTTAGCACCATTATTACAAAAAACTTTGATTGTTCAATCAGCTACACCAATGTTAGCCGTATTACCAATCTTAGCTAATGAAGCACATGGAGACGTTAAATACGCAACAAACATTGTTACAACAAGTACAATCTTGTTCATCATTGTTGTTCCTGTTTTAACGACCCTTATCTCATTCATGTAATATAAAATTTATTTAAAATAGAACGTCACTGATTACCTCTATAATTAGTGACGTTCTATTTTTTTGCATATTAAATGGTAACAATCGTTAAATCGGTTATAATAAGGGAACGGAAGTGAAATGATTAAATTTGTAGGAGTAAGTAGATGAAAACTAATAATAAAACATATCATATGAGTATTTTGGCGTTATTTATTTCAATCATTATTGTTCAAAATTTTGTGCCATTATTTGGTTACATCCCTGTTGGCCCCTTAAGCATCACAACCATTCATATCACGGTGATTGTTGCTGCTTTAGTGTTTGGCTGGAAAGATGGTGCATTTATCGGTGGTGTCTGGGGATTAATCACATTTATCAGGGCGTTTGTGTCGCCAACTAGTCCACTTGCACCCATTGTTTTTACAAATCCACTTATAGCAATTGTGCCAAGAATTTTAATTGGAATTGTGACAGCAGTCATTTTTTACTTTTTATATAAATGGTGGAAAAACAAAACGTTAGCCATGATTATTGCCTCTGTTTTTGGTTCATTGGTTAATACGGTTTTAGTTTTAGGCCTTATCTATCTTTTATATCATGGGCAAGCAGCTAATTTTTATAAAGTTGATATGGCACAATTATTACCATATATTATGGGACTAGTTGTCACAAACGGTATTCCAGAGATGATTTTAGCAGGGATTGTTGCGCCATTGATAGCAAGACCTTTACAAAAAATAGTTCGGAAAAGTTAGAGAACAAAATACACGATGCTAATAGGTAAAAATAAAAAAGTTATTAACAACGAATGATATTTCGCTGTTAATAACTTTTTTTAGTTGAATTTAGAAATAATTTTAGAATCTAATGTTCCATTTTCTAGTGCAATTAATGCGTCGATTATAGGCATATGATGAATTTCAGTATCATCTGCTAGCAGACTACTAGGAATAAAAAAGGTTGTTGAATAGTGATCACCTGCTAGATAATCACCATCAATTGTCTGACCTAAGATACAAACGTCATCCCAGTTCAAAGAGATAGTATCAGGTGTTTTCAAGAAGTTCATTGTTTCTAAAAATTGTGTTTGAAGTGAGCTGCCAGGAAATTGTAAATAGCCATCATTTGTCTGACGGATATTTGAATTAAGTAATAATTGTTGTAGCGTTTGTGGTGCTGAATCTATCAGTTGACTTTTTAATTCTGTGAACATGAATAACACACTCCTTTGAATTAACGTTTATTCAAAATAGTAACATTAAATTTAATATTGCCCCAAGAAGTTGTACTTTTACCTTGCATTTGAATTGCTTTAGGGAAAAGTGACTTACCAGAAAAAATTGGTGTTACCTGATAACGGACATGATCTCCTTTATCAACTGCTGCACGAACTGCGTTTTCATACTTGGTCATGTAGGGTGTGTTAACAGGGTTTTGATATAATGTTGCTAAATTTTCTTTTTTATCACCACTACCACCAAGTTGTCGACCGATTAAATGTCCACGGGAATGAAAATAAGGTGACAGCCCTGACACAAAACCAGTTGGTCGAATTGAAGAATCTGCTGATGACCCTCTAGATTCTAAAGCTTTAACTAAAAGAGCATTGGCCTGAGTAGCACGGCCAAGAGAGTCAAGAGCGCCGTATTTTATCCAACCATTGGCATTATCTGCAAGATCACTTTTTGAAAAGGTTGGCGCACCATTATCCACAATTCCATTAATGGCCTTGCTACTATTAATAGAACTAGTATTTGCTGTTCCTGTCCCATTTTTAACATTGACTGAAGTTGAATTGCCATTTGTTTGTAGCAAATCTTTTACAGTACTAGGTAATTTTCCGCTGAAAAGGGAGACAACTAAAATGACAGCAAGTCCAATTAGATAATTACGTGTTCGATTCTGAATATAACGTTTCTTTCGTTTCATAAAATTAACTCCAACTCTTTTTCTTTTAGTGTAGCATGGAATTAAAAAAAGTTATCAACAATTTCTAGTGATAACTTTTCAGATGAAGCTTATTTTTCAAAAGGATATTTAAAGCCCCATTGTTCACGAGCTTGTGTCATTATTGACATAACATCTGTTGTTTTTTCTAAGAATGGTTTAGGATTTAAATTACCCAAAACCATATCTTGAACATCTTTAATTTCATAATTCATGGCTTGTTTTGTATGGCCGGCAGTGATTTCTGTAGCTGTTCCATCAGATAATACAAGAGCAGCTTTATTAGCTCGAGGATAATCGTAAACAGTAAAGTAACCACCTTCATAAGCAATAATACCCATTTTAGGCATTTTAGCTCTGAATGTTAAGGCAACAGTTGCGAGTTCATTATTGGCATTTTGTAAACTAATCGTTTCAGATTCGTCAACACCTGATTCGAATAAATTCATTGCTGAACCTGTGATTTCTGGTGTGGCTGTCATGAATTGACGGACAAAGGCTAATGCATAAACACCGATATCTAATAATGCGCCACCAGCTAAATCAGGATTGAAGAAACGATTTGTTGGATCAGGATCTTTAAAACTACCAAATGAGGCTTGGACCATTTTTAGTTTGCCTAATTTTTTTTCTTCAGCTACTTCAATAATTTTTTTATAAAGTGGCATATGATAAATAGTCATTGCTTCTTGTAAAATCAAGCCTTTTTCTTCAGCTAAATCAGTTGCTTGTTTAAGTTCATCACTAGTCATGGTGATTGCTTTTTCACTTAAGACGTGCTTGCCAGCTTTAAGTGCAGCCAAGATTGTGTCGATATGGTAGTTGTGAGGTGTCGCAATGTAAACGATGTCAATTTCATCATCAGCTAATAAGTCTTCATAGTTACCATAGGCATGTGGAATATTAAATTCGTTAGCAAAAGTTTGCGCTTTTTCTAAGTTTCTTGAGCCAGCGGCATAGATTTCACCAAATGGTTGATCAAAGTAAGTTGTAAAGCTGTGAGCGATGTTACCAAGTCCAATAATTCCCCAATTTAAATTTTTTGTCATTATGTTCTCCTGTCTCATTTAAGATAGCTCAAGCTTAACAGAAATTTAATAAAAAGAGAAAAAATACGATGGTAATAGATATAGAATTAGGGTAAAATAAGTGAAACAATTAAATGTATAGGGACGGGTGTACTAATGAAAAAGAAAAATGGTCGGGGGATTTTTGTAAAGAACGGTAAAATTCAAGTTGCGAATATTGTTGTTTTAATTTTAATTCTTGGTATTATTACAGTCGTTGTTTCAATGAACGTTCATAAAAAGAATGTTGCTCGAGATGAATCTATTGCGACGTCATTATCAACCTCAAAAATTGAAGCAAGTGAATCAGCAAAAAAAGCAGCAGCAGAAGCTAAAAAACAAGCATTTATTAAGAAAGTAGCACCTGAAGCACAAAAAATGCAAAAAAAATATAAAGTCTTTTCTAGTATTACAATTGCACAAGCTATCTTAGAATCTGATTGGGGAACGAGTTCTTTAGCTAAAGACTACAATAACCTATTTGGAATTAAAGGAACGGGCGCACGTGCAAAAGATTTCAAAACTAAAGAACAAGAAAAAGATGGCACATGGAAGACGGTTACGGCTAAATTTATCGTCTTCAAAGATTGGGACGAAGCAATTATGTCTCATTCGAAATTATTAGCTAATGGAAATACATGGAATAAAACACAATTTGCTGACGTTCTTTCTGCAGCAACTTACGAAGATGCAGCAGCAGCTTTAGTAGTTGATGGGTACGCAACAGATAATGATTATAGTACAAAATTAACAGATATCATTAAACAATATCATTTAGATAAATATGATAAATAAACGGGATTAATGTCAAGTATAATAACGATAAATGAGTAGATTCAAATTGAAATTACCCTTATATTATGTTATTCTTAAGTCATTCAAAACCGGAATGTAGCTTTTTTACTTATACCGAAGTGAAAAAGCTATTTTTATACCCAAAAAAATATAAATAGCAAGAGGAGCGTACCCCACGTGAAACTTTTAGAAGACAGAATTATGCAAGATGGTATTGTATTACCAGGAGATGTATTGAAGGTCGATCAATTTTTAAATCACCAAGTTGATCCTGATTTAATGTTAGCAATGGGTGTGGAATTTGCTGAATTATTCAAAAATGAAAAAATTACTAAAATTTTAACAGTTGAATCATCAGGTATTGCCCCAGCAGTATTCGTTGGGTTACAATTTCATGTTCCTGTTGTCTTCGCACGTAAAAATAAGAGCGTTACGATGCAAAATGATTTATATTCTGCTTCTGTTTACTCGTACACAAAGAAAGTTGAAAATACAATTGCCGTTGCCAACAAGTTTTTAGGTGAAAACGATCGTGTTTTAATCATTGATGACTTCTTGGCAAATGGCCAAGCAGCTGAAGGACTCTTCCAAATTTGTGACGAAGCTAAGGCAGAAATTGCTGGAATTGGAATTGTAATTGAAAAATCATTCCAAAAAGGTGCCGAATTAATTCATGAACGTGGCGTACGTTTAGAATCACTTGCTAAAATTTCATCATTTGATGGTGATCAAGTTCATTTTGAAGATTAAATTAACGAAAAGAGCGCAAAATGTGCTCTTTTTTATTTTCTTATAAAATTGTTAAATTATGGTTGTTAAAACTTGATTGCCCCGCGGGATAACAGTATGATTAAGGGTATAAAGCAAAAGTAGAAAGTAGTGAATATATAGTGGAAAAAAAAGTTATCTTTCCTGGAAGTACATTGGGAATAATCGGAGATAGTCCAACGGGTGCAATGTTGGCTATGGCTGCAAGAAATTTAGGGTTTAAAATCGCAGCATACAGTCAAAATGAAGTTAGTGAGACACTTCAATTAGCAGATTATTCTGTTGTAGGTAAGATGAATGATAAGGATAAATTGAAAGAATTCGCTGAACGAACAGATATTGTGACGTATGAATCTGAACACGTTAATTCAGAAGTGATTGAATATATTTCAAAATATACTTATGTGCCACAAAAGTATAATGCATTAGAAATTATGCAAGACCGCTTGTTGGAAAGAGCTTTTTTTGAACAATTAAATATTAATATTCCACCTTTTGAAACAATTGTATCATTAGAAGATGTGTATAATTCTGTACTTTCAATTGGGTATCCCAGCGTTTTAAAACCAATCCAAAAAGGGTTTGGTAAAAGTTACCAGAGTGTTCTCAATACGCAAACTGATATTTCAGATGCGGCGTACTTGGTTGAACGTGGCACCTATATTTTAGAATCATGGATTCCTTATGAACAAGAAATCTCAATGGTTCTTATCAAAAATGGTAAGGAAATTAATTTTTTCCCAGCTGTTGAAAATAAATATCGTGATCATCGATTACACGAATCAATCGTACCAGCTAACTTAGATACAGAAATTTCTGCTGAAATGCATAAAATTGCCATTAAAGTTGCGGAAAATCTAGACTACACTGGCGCATTAGAAATTGGCTACTTTGTAACTAAATCAGGTGCAATTTATGTTAAACGTGTCGTGCCCGCTATGCATCAATCAGGGTATGTTTTTGATAAAGCAACAAACGTTAGCATGTATGAACAGCATTTACGTGCCATTTGTGGATTGCCACTATCAAAAGTGAAATTCCTTGCACCAACTGTTATGGTGTCATTAAAAGAAGAAGAACGTGCCGATTTAAAGACACAGTGGGTTCTTAAAAATAATTGGTATTACCATTTTTATCGTTACCCTGAAAATCATAAATTAGATCGTGCTGGGCATATTTTGGTTCAGTCAGATTCAGTTCGTGAAGCATTGAATCAAATTGAAGATACAGGCATTTGGGATAAAAAAGAAACAACAAATTAAATGAAATTAGAAGGATGAATCGTTTTGAATCGGTTCGTCTTTTTTTATGAACAAGTTGAGACATATATTCATAAAAATTAAAGAAGTTAAGGCGTTTTTTTGCTATAATAAATAATGACTGATTTATAGAGAGGATTGATTAATTTGACTACTGAAAGCTTATTGAACGGAATGAATAACAAACAAAAAGAAGCTGTCCTAAAAACAGAGGGACCACTCTTAATTATGGCTGGAGCTGGAAGTGGTAAAACGCGAGTATTAACGCATCGCGTTGCTTACTTAATTGAAGAAAAAGGTATCAATCCATGGAACGTATTAGCAATCACATTTACAAATAAAGCATCAAAAGAGATGCGCGAACGTGTTAATAAATTACTTAACAAAGGGGCAGAAGATGTTTGGGTTTCAACATTCCATGCACTTTGTGTTCGTATTTTGCGACGTGATATTGACCAAATTGGTTATAATCGTGCATTTACAATTGCCGACCCAGGTGAACAAAAGACTTTAGTAAAACGTATTTTAAAAGAACAAAATATTGATCCACAAAAATTTGACCCAAGAACCGTTTTAGGAGCAATTTCAAATGCAAAAAATGATTTATTAACAGAAAAAGAATACGCAGAACGTGCTGCAAGTATGTTCGAACAAATGGTAGCTAAAGTTTATACGGCATATCAAAAAGAGTTACGCTCAAATCAAGCAGTTGATTTCGATGATTTAATTATGTTAACTATCCGTTTATTTAAAGAAAAGCCTGAAACATTGGCTTTTTATCAAAATAAATTTCAATATATCCATGTGGATGAATATCAGGATACTAATGAAGCACAATATACCTTAGTAAACATGTTAGCTGAACGTTTCAAAAATCTCTGCGTCGTCGGGGATGCTGACCAAAGTATTTACGGTTGGCGTGGGGCAAACATGGATAACATTATGAATTTTGAAAAAGATTATCCTGATGCTGATGTTGTTAAGTTGGAACAAAACTATCGTTCAACGAAAACAATTCTGAATGCTGCCAATGCAGTTATTGATAATAATACGAACCGCAGTGATAAGAGTCTTTGGACTGATAATAAAGATGGTGAGAAAATTTCTTACTACCGTGGCCAAAGTGAAAATGATGAATCACATTATGTGGTTGAAAAAATTCAAGAACAAATTAAAGATAATCACTTAAATTACGGTGATTTCGCCATTTTATATCGAACGAATGCACAGTCTCGTGTGATTGAAGAGACATTCTTAAAATCAAGCGTTCCTTACAAAATGGTTGGTGGACACAAATTCTACGAGCGATTGGAAATTCGAGATATCTTAGGCTACATTCGTTTAATTGCTAATGATCAAGATTCAATGAGTTTTGATCGTATTGTAAATGTCCCAAAACGCGGTATCGGTGCAAGTAGTGTGGACAAATTACGTGAATTTTCAGATATGAATAATTGGACAATGCTTGAAGGTGCTGAAAACTCAGCGCTTGCTAATATTTCTGGTAAAGCTGAAAAATCATTACAAGAATTTGCCACAATGATTCGTGGATTACAAAAAATGCGTGAGTTCTTGAATGTGACCGAGTTAACAAAAGAAATTTTAAAACAATCAGGTTATGAAGCTAATTTGAAAAAGACGAAAACGATTGAAAATGAAACGCGACTTGAAAACGTTGAAGAATTCTTGTCTGTAACTCAGCAATTTGATGATCGTTGGGAAGCTGAAGAAGATGATAGTGACCGTTATGTTGATTTCTTAGCTGATTTAGCACTAGTTTCTGCACAAGATGATATTGAAGAAGAACCTGAAGAAGTCACATTGATGACATTACATGCCGCTAAAGGACTTGAATTTCCAGTTATCTTTTTAATGGGATTGGAAGAAGGCATATTCCCTCTTTCTCGTGCCATGTTAGAAGATGATCAACTTGAGGAAGAACGTCGTTTAGCATATGTCGGAATTACTCGTGCTGAACGCAAATTATATTTAACAAATGCTTTTTCAAGAATGTTGTATGGTCGTCGTCAAAGTAATCAAGCTTCACGTTTCATTGGTGAAATAGATGAGTCATTACTTGAATTAGATAATCAAACGGCAGCACCATCTCGTAATTCATCGTATTCCAATCAACGTGCGACGGCGACAACATACCGTCGACCTGCTAAAACCGTTGAACGTGATAATGGTACAGGTGCTGATGCAGTTGTTTGGCGTATTGGTGAAAAAGTGGAACATAAAGCTTGGGGTACTGGGACAATCGTTAAAGTTTCAGGATCAGGTTCGGATGCTGAACTTGATATTGCTTTCAAAGAACAAGGGATTAAGCGTCTGTTGACAGCTTTTGCACCAATTACAAAAAAAGTGGACTAAATAAAAGGAGGGTTCAAGTTTGTCAAATCAAGCCATAACATTGGAAGAAGCAACTAATAGAGTGAATCAATTAAAAACTGACTTAATCAAATGGACGCGTCAATATTATGTCCTTGATCAGCCAACAGTTGAAGATCATGTTTATGATGAACACTACCTACAACTAGTAGAACTTGAAAAAGCCTTTCCTAATTTAGTGACACCTAATTCACCAACGCAACGTGTTGGTGGCCAGGTACTGCCTGGTTTTGAAAAAGTTTCGCATGAAGTACCAATGCTTTCATTGGGGGATGTCTTTTCCATTGAAGAACTATCGGAATTTGATCAACGATTACAAAAATCAGTTGATGCTGAGGTAAGTTACAATACTGAACTCAAAATTGATGGATTGGCCATTTCGTTAACATATGAAAATGGTGTATTCGTTAAAGGATCAACTCGTGGAGATGGCACAATTGGTGAAAATATTACTGAAAATCTTAAAACAGTCAAATCAATTCCACTAACATTGACGGAACCCATTTCAATTGAAGTTCGTGGAGAATGTTACATGCCAACAAAGGCGTTTGTTGCGTTGAATAAACGTCGCGAGGAAGCTGGAGAAACGGTATTTGCTAATCCTAGGAATGCAGCAGCAGGTAGTTTACGACAATTAAATACAGCTGAAACGGCTCAACGACAATTGAGTACATTTATCTATTATATAGTTGATCCGGATGTCAAAACTCAAAGTGATGCGTTAAAACGCTTGTCTAAACTTGGATTTAGAACAAATACTGAATCACGTGTTACGAGTGATATGACAGAAATTTCGGCATACATTAATGAATATCAAGCAAAACGTCATGATTTATCTTACGATATCGATGGTATTGTTATTAAAGCAAATTTATTCACGATTCATGATGAAGTTGGTAATACGGTTAAAGTTCCAAAATGGGCAATTGCCTATAAATTCCCGCCAGACGAGCAAGAAACTAAAGTTCTAGATATTGAATGGACGATTGGTCGAACAGGTGTCGTAACACCAACTGCAATCATGAATCCTGTGCAGTTAGCGGGAACAACAGTTTCTCGGGCATCATTGCATAATGGGGATTTACTGAAACAAAAAGATATTAGAATTAACGATACGGTTAAGTTGCATAAGGCTGGGGATATTATTCCAGAAATTTCTGAAGTTGTCTTAGATAAACGACCAGAAGACAGTGTTGTGTATAGTTTGCCAACGAACTGCCCAGTTTGTGGAGCAATATTAGTTCATCTGGATGAAGAAGTTGCATTACGTTGTATCAATCCAAAATGTCCCGCACTCATTAAAGAGAGTCTGGCACATTTTGCTTCTAGAAATGCGATGAATATTGATGGACTAGGGCCTAAAATTGTTGAACAATTATTTGAAAATAAGTTAATTAGTGATGTTGCAGGATTGTATCAGTTAACTGCCGATCAACTGTTAACGCTAGATAATTTCAAAGAAAAATCGGTTAATAAATTATTAAATGCAATTGATATTAGCCGACAAAATTCAGTGGAACGCTTATTATTTGGACTAGGAATTCGGCATGTTGGAGCTAAGGCTGCTCGATTGGTTTCAGCCGAATTTAAAGATATTCATCAATTAATGACAGCAATTTCCGAAGATATTCTCGTCATTGATTCAATCGGACAGGTGATTGCGGATAGTCTTGTGACTTATTTTGCCAATGACCAAGTTCGTGAATTGATTGATGAACTGGATAATGCGCAAGTTAACTTAACCTTTTTAGGCAAAACAACTGCTGAAATTGCAGAATTAGCTGAAGGTAGTCCCGTGATGGATAAGAAAGTTGTCCTAACGGGAACACTTGATCAGTTGAAACGAAGCGATGCTAAAAAATGGCTTGAAGCAAATGGTGCTTCTGTTGTTGGTAGTGTTTCGAAAAAAACAGACCTATTAATTGCCGGGCATGATGCTGGAAGTAAGTTAACAAAAGCGAAGCAACTAGAAATTGAAATTTGGGATGAACAACAATTTATCTCAGTTATGGAAGGAGTGTCATATGAAAAAAATTAAGATTGGACTTATGTTAAGTTTCTCGTTAATTTTCTTAGCAGCCTGTGGCAATGTTGCCTCATCAGGCTCGTCGGGAACCTCTAAAAATACATCAAGTTCTGGTTACCAGACAACTGGCCAAACAAGTGATAGTAACTATGAAGGTGTCATTAAAGATGGTAAATATTTAACAAGTAAATCAAGAGGTGTGGCACTCACACAAAATGACAATGTCTTGAATTTAAAAAGTTTTGAATCTGGTCTGTTAGATTTATCTAAAGATCAATTTGCTACTGACAGTTATATTTTCCAAGAAGGACAATATTTAACAAAAACGACTGTTCAAAGCTGGTTAGGACGTGAATCAAGTGCTAATAAAGACGGATTAAACCCTAAGAGTAATGGTAAAACGGGTGAAACAGACCGTAATCCCATGTATGTACAGCAAGTTGAAGAACAAGATTTTATGACAAAAAAAGGCAGCAAATTATCACTCTCGGGTATCTCGGTAGGTATCGGAATGAACTCAGTTGATTATTATCAAAAAGAAGAATATGGGGCTGAATATAAAACCGTTATTTCTGATGCAACAATGAGAGAAAAGGGTAAAGAAGCTGCTAACAAAGTGGTTGCTCGTCTTCGTAAAACCAAAGGAATTAGTGATAGCGTTCCAATCATGGTGGCAATGTACAAGCAAGCACCAAACGATAGTTTAGTTGGCGGTAGTTTCTACGCCTACGCTGTGAATAAGAATGGTAAAACGACGATTGATAATTGGGATGATGTTTCAATTAAGAGTTATACGTTCCCAACGACATCGACGGCCACATCACCTAATACAAATGATGAAACGACATTTACGAATTTTAAAACTGAAGTTCAAAGTTTCTTTCCTAATTTAGCAGGTGTAACAGCACAGGTACAATATAAAAACAAAGCAATTACAGGGATGCACATCAATATTACAACTCAATTTTATAGTGAAACAGAGATTATTAGTTTCACTCAATATTTATCAACAACGGCCGTGAAATATTTAGCATCAGGGATTCCAATTGACATTACTATCAAAGGTAGTGATGGGACAATGCAAAGTTTCCTTGCCAAAACAGCTAAAGAAAGCACATACTATACGCATGTATTTACCAGTTATTAAAAAGAAATTAATTTGAATTTTGAAGGGATGGTTTTGAATGTCAATTAGTAAAGAAGAAGTCAAACATGTCTCAGAGTTAGCTAAACTAGAACTCAGTGATACAGATTTAGAACTATTTACCAGTCAATTAGATGATATTATCGGAATGGCTGAACAATTATCAGAAGTAGATACAACAGGCGTTCCAGTAACGACACATATTACAGATGTTCTCAATGTGATGCGTGAAGATGTCGCAGAAGAAGGAACAGATCGAGACTTACTCTTTAAAAATGCACCGGATAGTGAAAATGGCCTTATTAAAGTGCCAGCAATTATTGATGAAAGTGAGGAAGCTTAAGCATGGATTATTTCAAACAAGATTTATCAAGTTTACATGACGCATTAGTTAATAAAGAAATGAGTTCTGAAGAATTAACGAAGGCAACCTTTGCTGAAATTAAAGCACGTGATTCAAAGATTTCTGCTTTCCTCGCAATGAACGAAGAAATGGCACTTAGCCAAGCTAAGGCTGTTGATGCTGCTGGTATCGATGCAAATAATGTCTTAGCCGGGATACCAATGGCTGTTAAAGATAATATTGTGACAAAGGATTTAACAACAACTGCTGCAAGCAAAATGTTAGAAAATTTCAATCCAATATATGATGCAACAGTGATTGAAAAAATGCGCCAAGCACAAATGGTGACAATTGGTAAAACAAACATGGATGAATTTGCTATGGGTGGTTCTACTGAAACGTCAGCTTTTAAAACAACAAAAAACCCTTGGAATACAACGAAGGTTCCCGGTGGCTCATCAGGTGGTTCAGCTGCTGCAGTTGCTTCAGGTGAAGTTATTGCTGCTTTAGGCTCAGATACTGGTGGTTCTATCCGTCAACCTGCTTCATTTAATGGTGTCGTAGGAACAAAACCAACTTATGGTCGTGTATCACGTTATGGTTTAATTGCATTTGCATCAAGTTTGGACCAAATTGGACCATTCACACGTGGCGTTAAAGATAACGCTGCTGTTTTAAATGCAATCAGTGGTAACGATGTTCATGATTCAACGAGTTCAGCGCAAGCTGTTCCTGATTTTACTGCTGGATTAACTGGCGATATTAAAGGAATGAAGATTGCTTTACCTAAAGAGTATTTAGGTGAGGGTGTTGATGCTGGTGTTAAAGAAGCCATTCAAAAAGCAGTTAAGACGTTTGAAGAACTTGGCGCAACAGTTGACGAAGTTAGTTTACCAAACAGTAAATATGGTGTGCCCGTTTACTATATTCTAGCTTCTTCTGAGGCATCATCTAATTTACAACGTTTTGATGGTATTCGTTATGGATTCCGTGCACAAGACGTTAAGAGTTTGGAAGATGTTTATGTACGTTCTCGTTCAGAAGGTTTTGGGGATGAAGTTAAACGTCGGATTATGTTAGGAACATTCTCATTATCTGCTGGAACTTATGACGCTTTCTTCAAGAAAGCAGCTCAAGTTCGGACTTTAATCTGCAATGATTTCCGTAATGTATTCAATGATTATGATTTGATTATTGGGCCTACTGCACCTAATACAGCATTTAATATTGGTGATAAAATTGAAGACCCAATTACAATGTATATGAATGATATTTTAACGATTCCAGTTAACTTGGCTGGACTACCCGGCATGTCAGTTCCTGCTGGATTCTCAAATGGCTTACCAGTTGGATTACAATTAATTGCGAAATCATTCGATGAAGCAACAATGTATCGTGCTGGTTACGCATTTGAACAAGCAACTGATTTCCATAAAGAAGTCCCTACGTTAGGAGGCCAAAACTAATGAATTTTGAAACAACAATTGGACTTGAAGTTCATATTGAAATGAAAACTAACTCTAAGGCATTCTCACCTTCAAAAGTTGATTTTGGGGCAGAACCTAATACGAATACCAACGTTATTGACTGGGGTTATCCAGGTGTTTTACCAACTGCCAATAAAGGGGCAATTGAATACGGAATGCGTGCTGCCTTAGCTTTAAATTGTGAAATCACAAAGGATAACCATTTTGACCGAAAAAATTACTTTTATCCTGATAATCCAAAAGCTTACCAGATCACACAATCAGAAGAACCTATTGGTCGTAACGGCTTCTTAGAAATTGAAGTTAATGGCGAAACGAAAAAAATCGGAATTGAAGAAATGCACGTTGAAGAAGATGCGGGTAAAAATACGCATAATCCTAACGGCTATTCTTATGTCGATTTAAACCGTCAAGGAACACCTTTGATTGAAATTGTTTCACGTCCTGATATCAAAACACCTGAAGAAGCTTACACATATCTTGAAAAATTACGTCAAGTTATTCAATTTACCGGTGTTTCTGATGTGAAGATGGAAGAAGGATCAATGCGAATTGATGTTAATATTTCAATTAACCCAATTGGCCAACCCGGTTATGGGACAAAAACTGAAATGAAAAATTTAAATTCATTTGAAAATGTGCGTAAAGGACTTGAATTTGAAGAAAAACGTCAAATAAATGTCTTGATGTCTGGTGGTATTGTTCAACAAGAAACACGCCGTTTTGATGCACCAACTGGTACAACTATTTTGATGCGTGTCAAAGAAGGGGCTAGCGATTATCGTTATTTCCCAGAACCAGATATTCCACCAATTCATATTAGTGATGACTGGATTCAAGAAGTTAGAGAATCAATTCCCGAAATGCCTGACAAACGACGGACACGCTATGCAAGTGAATTAGGCTTGCCTGAATATGATGCTGAAGTCTTAACACAAACAAAAGAAATGTCAGATTTCTTTGAAGACACAATTAAGTTAGATGCAGATCCTAAGTTAGCTGCTAACTGGTTAATGGGTGAAGTTAATGCGTTCATGAATACAAATAAATTAAACTTACAAGATACTAAATTAACACCAGCAAATCTTGCTGGAATGATTAATTTAATTACTGATGAAACAATTTCAAGTAAGATTGCTAAAAAAGTTTTCCAAGAAATTATTAAAAATGGTAGCGAACCTAAAGCTTGGGTTGAGTCTAAGGGACTTGTTCAATTATCTGACCCAGCTAAGTTACAACCCATTATTGATGGTATTTTAGATAACAATGAACAATCAATTGAAGATTTCAAAAATGGTAAAGATCGTGCTGTTGGATTCTTAATCGGACAAATCATGAAACAAACACAGGGACAAGCAAATCCTAATGTGGTCAATCAATTATTGATGGCCTCATTGAAGCAAAGATAATCTTATTAAAATAAGATTCATGTGGAGGAACGGAATGAGAAAAAGAGCCAGAATTATCTATAACCCAACATCCGGTCGTGAGGCTTTAAAAAGTGATCTCGTGAGTATTCTAGACATCATTGAAAATGCCGGGTATGAAACTAGTGCTTATGCGACGACAGCGAAGAAACATTCAGCTCGAGATGAAGCAACGAGAGCTGCTAAATCAGGGTTTGATTTAGTAATTGCTGCTGGTGGCGACGGAACCATTAATGAAGTTGCTAATGGAATTGCTGGTCTTAAGCACCGACCTAAGATAGGTGTTATTCCAGCTGGAACGACAAATGATTATGCGAGAGCTTTGAAAATACCTAGGGATGATTCAGTTGCTGCTGCAAAAGTAATTGCAAAAGGTAACACAGTTAAAATGGATGTTGGACAAGCTGGAGAAAAATATTTCATTAATATCGCTGGTGGTGGATTATTAACGGAATTAACTTATGATGTTCCTTCACAATTTAAATCACTTTTTGGTTATCTGGCTTATTTAGCTAAAGGTGCTGAAATGTTACCTAGAATGAAACCAATTGAAATGAACCTTGAGTATGATGGGGGAATTTTTAAAGGGAAAGCATCAATGTTTTTATTAGCATTGACGAACTCTGTAGGTGGCTTTGAACAAATCGTACCAAACGCTTCACTTGATGACGGTAAGTTTACCTTGCTTATTGTTAAAGCGACTAATATCGCCGAAATGTTGCATTTAATGGCACTTGTGTTAAATGGTGGGAAGCATATTAATGATAAACGTGTGATTTATGTTAAAACGTCTAAATTAATTGCTAAACCAGTCGATAATAAAATGATGATTAATATTGATGGTGAATATGGTGGTGATGCACCAATGACTTTCAAAAATTTAAAGCAACATATCGAAATTTTTGCGAATACAGATGCATTGCCAGAAACGTCAATTACGTCAGGTCGTACGGCTGCCGAAATTACAGCTGAAGAACATTTTGTAAAAGAAGTCCAAGAAATGCATAGTGAAGATGTTGACGGTAATGGTACAATTAGTAAAGTAAGAGATAACTAAGAAATTAAGTAGGATTGAGGTGCTTGGTAAAGGCCTCAATCCTGTTTTATTTCTAGAGTTGGCAACTATTGACTTTTAGGGGTTAAACATGGTTGAATAAAGTAAATACGCAGGAACATCGAAAGGACAACAATGAAAAAACTACCTCCAGTAATAAAGAACCAAGAATTTGATACAGAAATTATCGATTTAACTTATCAAGGTATGGGTGTCGCTAAAGTTGATGGCTACCCATTATTTATTGAAAATGCATTACCAGGCGAAAAAGTTAGTATTCGTGTAATGAAAGTTAGCAAGAACTTTGGTTTCGCTAAAGTTTTAGCTTTTCGTAATGAGAGCCCAGATCGTGTTGAAACAAAAGGTTCAGCATATACACAAACTGGAATTGCACCTTTACAACATTTAGCATACCCAGCACAATTAAAATTCAAACAAGCACAAGTTCAAGAGTTATTGAAAAAAGCGCATTTGGATATTGAAGTATCTGATGCTGTTGGAATGGAAAATCCTTTCCATTACCGTAATAAAGCACAAGTGCCTGTTCGCGAAATTGCTGGTGAATTAAAAACAGGATTCTTCAAGAAAAACAGTCATGATTTTGTTGCAATTGAAGATTTTTTAATTCAAGATGAAGAAATTGATAAAGCAATCGTAGCTGTACGTGATGTCTTACAACGTTTCCATGTGGAAGCATATGACGAACGTGCACATAAAGGGATTATCCGTCACATTATGGTTCGCCGTGGTCATTACTCAAAACAAATGATGATTGTCTTAGTAACACGCTCTAAGAAATTACCAATGTTTACTGAAATTACTGCTGCAATCCGTGAATCATTACCTGAGGTTACAACTATTGTTCAAAATACAAATTCTGAAAAGACAAATGTTATTTTAGGCCGCGAAAACAAAGTTTTATTTGGCCCTGGTTATATTGAAGATCAATTAAATGGATTAACATTTAGAATTTCACCACATTCTTTCTACCAAATTAATCCTGTCCAAACAGAAAAATTATATGCTGCAGCATTTGAACGTGCTGGTTTAACTGGTAATGAAACAGTTATTGATGCTTATAGTGGTATTGGAACAATTTCATTATCAATGGCAAAACATGCTCGTCAAATCTATGGTGTAGAATTAGTTTCTGCAGCGGTTAAAGATGCGAAAGAAAATGCTAAGATTAATGGTATTGATAATGTTCGTTTTGAAACTGGGATGGCAGAAAACTGGATGGAAAACTGGAGTCATGCTAACTTAAGACCTGACGTTTTAGTTGTCGATCCTCCTCGTAAGGGGCTAGAACCAGCATTTATTGAAAGTACACTTAAAATGCAACCTAAAAAAGTTGTTTACATTAGTTGTAACCCTTCAACATTAGTTCGTGATTTACAGAGCTTCTTAGATGATGGTTACAAAGTTACAAAACCAATTTTACCAGTGGATCAATTCCCACAAACAACACATATTGAAACAGTTACAATTTTAGAAAAATAACCAATTTAATATAATAGATGAGGAAGACCAAAGGTATTTTACTTTTGGCCTTTTTTTTGCAAACAGATAAATTGTATTCAGTGTGAAAAAGAGTATTCTAATGATATCTTAAAACATTAGGAGGTCCATTATGTCAAAAGAAACTGAAAAAGAATTACGTGAACGTTTAACTAATGAAGAGTTTGAAGTTACACAACATGCTGCAACGGAAGCGCCATTTACCGGTAAATATGATGACTTCTATCAAAAAGGAATTTACGTTGATGTTGTTAGTGGGGAAGCACTTTTTAGTTCAGCAGAAAAATATGACGCTGGCTGCGGTTGGCCATCATTTTCAAAACCAATCCCAGGTTCTAAGATTGCTGAGTTGGTTGATAATAGTCTTTTTGGTTATCAACGAACGGAAGTTAGAAGTAAGGAAGCAAATTCACATTTAGGTCATGTATTTACTGATGGACCTAAAGACCAAGGCGGATTACGTTATTGTATTAACTCTGCCTCATTGAAGTTTATTCCTGAAGCAGAAATGGAAGCTGCTGGATATAGTAACTATTTAAATAATTTATAAAAAATAAAAACATTCGACTTAAGGGATATGAGCCTATCTGGCTCTAAAAGTTGAATGTTTTTATTTGTATAATTATCCTTGGCTTTTTTGATGAATAAAGTAAACAGGAATGCCAAGTCCCGTTATTAATAGACCAACAAGTGCTAACGTCGTTTGTGTTAATAGTGTCGCAACGAGTATAAAAATACCCCCAATAATCGCGATGATTGGAATGATTGGATATAAAGGAACTTTATAGGGTCTATTTAATTCAGGTTCACGTTTTCGTAATATAAAGATAGCAACGAAAACTAGTACATTAAAAATCCAAATAACAAAAATAAGCATATCTGTTAATAAATCAAAACTACCTAAGAACATCATTATTATTGCGATACTTATTTGTAAAAAGCCCGCAATATATGGAACTCTCGTATGAGGAGATAAGCGTTTTAGCCAATTACTAAAGGGGAGTTGGTTTTCTAAGGCCATCGCATATGGAACGCGCATACCGGTTAACGTATAGCCGTTAGTGGCACCGTAGACTGAAATTAAGATACCAACGGTCACAAACTTACCACCAAATTGTCCAAATAGTTGTCTTGAGGCATCAGAAGCTGCATTTAAATTGCCAGCTAATCCTGAAATAGGAAGAGCCTTAAGAAAAACAAAATTAATTAATGTATAGATAATTGTGATGAAAAATAATCCTGAAATAATGGCTTTCGGTAAATCACGTTCTGGATGGTGCATCTCTCCGGCAATATTTCCAACCCCAATCCAGCCATCATAAGCAAACATGGTCGCAAGAAGGCCGCCACTTAAAGCAGTAAAGAAAGACTGGTGCGCGCCGGATGTTAACGGAATTAAACTAAACGTCACTTGTCCAGGAGTGAAAATCCCCCATATCACAATGACAATAATAGGTAATAATTTTAAAACTAATGAAATTGATTGAAAGGTACCACCAACTTTGGCGCCTAAAAAGTTAATCAATGTGATACTGATTCCACTAATTAAAGCAAATGGGATAATTAAATGTGAATCAAGATGGAAAAGATTAATTAATTGTGTGCCAAAAATAATTGAAAGAGCTGCAATGTTTGCTGGATAATAAATGATTATTTGTGCCCAGCCAAGTAAAAATGCTGGGAAACGGCCATAAGTATATTCGATATATTTAATGGCGCCACCAGTTTCTGGGATGGCGGCTGCAAGTTCTGCAGCGGTTAATCCAGCACAGATAGTTAAAAAGCCACCAAGTAACCAAACAAATAAAGTTAAGTTAGCAGATTGGGTTTGTTGTGTAACGCTTGAAACTTTAAAAAAAACGCCTCCGCCGATAACTGTTCCCATTACAGTTGAAAGGGCAGCGAAAAAGCCAATATCTCGTTTTAGGTGATCATTGTTCATGGAAAAAGGTCCTCGTTTCTATATTAAAATGCGTATTTAACTATTTTAGACTATTTAAACGTGTAATGAAACAAAAAATGAAGATGATAATCAACAAAATTCTGTTAATCTACATCTTCATTTTTATCATCTTGTGATTCTACAATTGGGGCTAATTTAATGGGATAGGTCCGGTTATCTGCTTCGTCAAACAAACTCACTGGTCCTTGATCGTTTGCATCAATTCTTAGATGAAAACCATATTCATCTAAGAAACTAAGTTCACGCTCATCTATATGTTCAATCTTACCATCGAGTGCACGTTCGTCAATTCGAATTGTGAGGTCTGATGAAATATCCAAATTATGGTGTCGATGACTTAATTCATCGTAGAATAGCCAATGTCCAGCATAAAAAATAGGTAAAGAAACCTTAGTTTTAGGTGCGGTTATAGACTTAATATCTTTCGTTAATCCAATAAAAAATGATGCACCTAGTAGTGCAAAACTACGTTTCTTCACAGCTATCCCTCCTAATTAGAACTCTTCTACTTAAATATAGCACTTTTAGCTAACAAGCGGAAAGAATTGCCCAAAATATATATAAATTTAATCTATCGTCACAAAATTGAAATAAAGCAATCGTTATGAAAACGGTTCAATTGTTGTTATAATGAATTTAATAATAAAATGGAGGTATTGGGTATGATTAAATTAGGTATTATTGGTACAAATTGGATTACAGGTCAATTCGTTGAAGCAGCGCATGAATCTAATGAATTTCAATTGACTAGTGTCTATTCAAGAACCGAATTAAAAGCCAAAGATTTTGGTGAAAAATATGGTGCAACAAATTTTTACGATAATATGACAGAATTTTTAAATTCAGATAAATTTGAGGTAATCTATATTGCTTCTCCGAATAGTTTACATTTTGAACAAATTAAATTAGCGATTGAAGCTGGTAAAAAAGTTATTGCCGAAAAACCAGTGGTCTCAAATCCAACAGAAATGGCCGCTATTCAGACGGTTCTTAGGGAACATCCTGGAAGTCAATTATTTGAAGCAGCTCGACAAATTCATCAAGATAATTTCAAAATTATTGAACAAAAAGTAACTGAACTAGAGACCATCCAAGGCGCAACTTTAACTTATATGAAGTATTCGTCACGTTATGATGCTATTTTAGCAGGTGAAGAACCTAATATCTTCTCACCAAAATTTTCTGGTGGTGCATTACAAGACTTAGGTGTTTACGTTGTTTATAATGCTATTTCTTGGTTTGGTACACCACTTGAAGTTCAGTACTATCCAACAATGTTACCAACAGGTGTTGATGGTAAAGGTGTCGCAATTCTAACTTATGAAGATTTTAGAGTGACCTTAAATATTGGTAAGACAGCAAATTCATATTTAACTAGTGAAATCTATGGCCTAAAAGACACAATTGTGATGGATAATGCAGCTGAATTAAATGAGGTTCTTTATCGAGATGGCTCTGATAAAGAAGAACTACTTAGTCAAAAACCAGCTAAAAATCCGATGTTAGCTGAAGCGATTGATTTTGCTAGAGTCATCAATAACCCCAATGACGTAACGAACAAAGCTGATTATATAAAATGGCAAAAACTTAGTGTGACAGTTAATCAAGTATTGTTTGATTTAAGGAAAAGTGCCGGAATTGAATTTCCAGCTGATCATAAATAAGAATTATTGAGATAAGTTTCTGTGAATCAATGGAAGCTTATTTTTTATATGCTATACTTAATTATTAAAACTAATCCTATGAAGTTAAAAGAAAGAGACTAAAATGAATCCAAAATTTGATGCATATTTTAAAGAACAAGGTTTTGAAACACAATCACCCATCCAAGAAGCCGTTTATGAACCTCTAAAATCAGGTGAAAATATCCTTGGATTAGCACCAACCGGTTCTGGTAAAACATTAGCGTTCAGCTTACCTTTACTCGAAAGATTAATACCTAAAGATGGCATTCAACTATTGATTATTGCACCTTCACAAGAATTAGCTATGCAATTAGCAGGTGTCATTCGTCCTTGGGCTAAAGAACTTGATTTAAAAGTTCAAGCTATTATTGGTGGTGCTAATATGAAACGCCAAATTGAAAATTTAAAGAAAAAACCTGAGATTATTGTCGGAACACCAGGTCGCTTATTGAATTTAGCTGAAGATAAAAAAATTAAATTACATAAAGTTAAATCAGTTGTCATTGATGAAGCGGATGATTTATTAACGGATGAAACACTAACAACTTGTCGTGATTTAATCAGCCAGGCACCTGCAGGCATTCAATTAAGTTTCTTTTCTGCGACGGAAACGGCAATATTAGATGATTTGAAAAAATGGTTTGGTGCTAATGTGACAACTTATGATGTTCGTGAAGTTGATCAAACACAAGGTATCGTTCACCATTATTCAATTGAAACACCAACGCGTAAACGTCAATCAACGTTGCGTCGTTTAGCAAATGTTGAAGATTTTTATGCACTAGTTTTCTTTAACCAACTATCATCGTTACAAGATATGGCTCAAAAATTAAAATATGATCATGTACCAGTCGCTGTCTTAGATAGCGAGCAACGCCAAGTTAATCGTGCTAATGCTTTATCACAACTTCATAAGCATGAAATTAAATTATTACTAACGACGGATGTTGCCGCTCGAGGTTTGGACATTCCAATGTTACCCGCAGTCGTAAATTATGATATGCCTAAAGATACGACGTCATATATTCATCGTGTCGGCCGGACAGGCCGGATGGGTGCTGAAGGGATGGTTATTAATCTTGGAAATGAACATGATCTACGTACCTTAAAACAAGATTTAAAAAATACACCATTTGAAATTGAAAAAGGTTACTTATATGATGGTGCGATTGTAACAGAAAGACCAGAACGTGTGGCTGAACCAAAAGCTAAGAAACTTAAACCAGTTGAAGTGAAAGCCAAAACAGTTGATGGTCAAAAGCAATCTGATGAACCAGTAAAGAAACCACATCGTAAAGTTCGTTTGAGAAATCAAAAAAATAAAGGTAAAAGACGCAAACCAAAAGCAGAACATTTTGATTAATGAGAAGGATCATCCAATAATAATTGGATGATTTTTTTATTGACTAATTTTGTAAGCGATTGCACGAATAGGGTAACCGTGCTATATTTAAAGAGGTTAATTCGTACAGAAGAAGGAGTTGAGTAGATCCATGACAAATATGAAGTTAGATGAAACTCATTTTGGAAGTTACTTTGATTTATCAATTTATGCCTTTAATAAAAAAGTATCAGCACAGAGAAAGAGCTTTTTTCGCAAACTTTATGAGCATTCATCAGATTGGGGCTCAGTTGAATCTGGGAAAGTTGTCAGCGGTGTGATTAATACACCATTTACGACTCATTTTCACGGGACTCAATTTAAAATGGGTGGTATTGGCTATGTTGCAAGTTATCCAGAATTTGCTGGTCAGGGTAGTATTGGACAATTAATGAATTTAGCTCTGGATGAGATGTATGATAATGGAACGACATTATCGTATTTAGCGCCATTTTCGTATCCGTTCTATCGTAAATTCGGTTACGAAGCAACATTTGATCAAACGATATATCGGATGAATACGAAGGATTTACCACGATTAAAAGTTAAGGCCATAGGTCACGTTGAACGTCACCGTTATTTGGATGTAAAAGAGGAATTAAATAAATTATACCAACAGAATCAGCTCTCTCAACAAGGTGGTATTGAACGGCCAGATTGGTGGTTAACTTATTCGGCGGAGAAACACCCTAACTGGGAAGTAGCGGTCTATTATAATGAAAAAAATGAGTCAGAAGGCTATCTTGTTTATCAAAGAGAAACTGATGAATTTAAAATCGTTGAATGGATATATCAAACAAGTGAGAGTTGGCTCCAATTACAAAATTTTGTGCTTAAGCATCAATCAGCATACGAATGGTTTAGTTATGAGAGTCCAATTGGACAGCCATTTCCAGATGTACTGGCAAATCCTCAAGTTGAAGTGACAACGCAACCTTACATGATGGCAAGAATTGTAAATGTTGAAGACTTTCTCAGCAGATACCCTTACCAGCAAGATTTTCCACAAATTGTGATTCAAGTTCAAGATTCGACTATTCAGGCTAATGAAGGCTATTGGCAAATTAGCCGAATAGACGGACAAACAAAAGTTGAAAAGACTGAAAATTCAGCAACTACGTTTACAACGGATATTCAAAATTTAACACGAAGTATGATGGGGTATCGAACATTTAAACAATTAAAACAATATGGATTTGTATCAGGCGACGTGACGTTATTCGATGGCGCATTAATTAAAGAACAACCGATATTAAGTGATTATTTTTAAGGAGAGAATAGATAATGGAATATGAAAAAATGAGTCAATTTCCAACTGATTTTTTATGGGGGGCTTCCTCAGCTGCTTACCAAATTGAAGGTGCGTATCAAGAAGATGGTAAAGGATTATCAGTTTGGGATAAATTTGTAAGAATTCCTGGGAAAACATTTAAGGGTACAAATGGTGATGTAGCCGTCGATCATTATCACCGTTTTAAAGAAGATGTCGCCTTAATGAAGGAGCAAGGATTGAAAGCTTACCGTTTTTCAATTGCTTGGACACGTATTTATCCAGAAGGAAAAGGTAAAGTTAATCAAAAGGGGATAGATTTTTATAATCGATTAATCGATGAGTTAATTGCGAATAATATTGAACCTGTTGTGACACTTTATCATTGGGATTTACCACAAGCATTACAAGATGAATATGCTGGTTGGGAATCTCGTGAAATTATTACTGATTTTACGGATTATGCGAAAACTTGTTTTGATGCATTCAGTGATCGTGTTAAATATTGGGTATCATTAAATGAACAAAACGTATTTATTTCTCATGGCTATCAAATGGAGAGTCATCCGCCTGCAGTAAATGATGAAAAAAGAATGTATGCTGCAAATCACATTGCTAATTTAGCAAATGCTTCAGCAATTAAGGCATTTCATGAAGGTCATTATCAAGGTGAAATTGGGCCTAGCTTTGCCTATAGCCCGGGTTATGCAGTTAATGGAGATCCTAAAAACCAAGTTGCGGCTACTAACTATGAAGATTATGCTGCTCATTTTTGGATGGATATTTATGTTTATGGACGTTATCCAAAAATGATTTATAAATGGTTAACTGAACGTGGAACTGCACCTACTGTTACAGAAGCAGATCAAGCTCTTTTAATTGCTGGAAAACCAGATTTTATGGGTTTAAATTATTATCAAACCCAAACAATTGCGGCTAATCCGTTAGTTGGTGGTGTTGGACTTGCTGCTGAAAATAATACAGGTAAAAAGGGGACTAGCTCCGAAAGTGGCGTTCCAGGCATGTTTAAGACTACTAATAATGAATTTTTAAAACAAACTGATTGGGATTGGAATATTGATCCTGAAGGGCTAAGAATTGCTCTGAGAAGAATTGATAGTCGTTACGACTTACCTGTTCTTATTACTGAAAACGGTCTTGGTGCTTATGATAAATTAGAAGAAGGCAATACAATTCATGATGATTACCGAATTTACTTTATCAATGAACATATTAAAGCCATTCAAGAAGCCATTTCAGACGGTGTAAAAGTCATTGGGTATACAACTTGGAGTTTCACTGATTTATTGAGCTGGTCAAATGGCTATCAAAAGCGCTATGGCTTTGTTTATATTGATCGTGATGAAGAAAGTGCGAAAGAATTAAAACGATATAAGAAAGATTCATTCTATTGGTATCAAAAGGTCATTAAAGAAAATGGTAGTAAGTTATAAAGTAATTTAAATAGCTATTGATAACGCTTACAATAAATGATACAATAAATATGAAATGAGTGTTACTGATTCGATCAGGCATGACCTATTGATGTAGATATGAAAATATCTGTATTTGTAGGTCATTTTTTATGGGAAGGGGTCGGTTTGATGTGAAGTTCGTAAAAAATTTTAATAATAATGCAGCTTTAGTTGAATCATCCGACAATGTTGAGTGGGTGGTCATTGGTAACGGTATTGGATTCGGTTATCATGCTGGAGATAATATCGATAAGGACCAGATTGACCGACGGTTTAAAGCTGAAGAAGATTCAGATACAATGAAATTAATTTCAGGATTTGATGCAGAAACTTTGGAAGTTACGACAACTTTTGTTGGAGTAGTAGAGCCATTAATTGATGTGACATTTGATGATGTTCAATTTTTGATTTTAGTGGACCATTTTCAATATTCATTACAAAAAAATCGTGAAGAAATGTTTTTAAATGACCGATCTGTTCATTGGGAAATGAAAAAATTATTTCCAAGTGAATTCCAAGCTGCAAAGGTTGGTATTAAAGAAATCGAATCAAAATTTGACATTACGGTTCAAAATAATGAATTGATTTTATTAACCTATCATTTGATTAACGTCAAAGAAGGCGGACATGCTGTTCAAGAATCGATGAAGCTGACAGAACTCATTTCGGGAATTGTTAATATTATTCAATTAGATACTGGTATTATTCTCGACGAAAAATCATTTAATTATAGTCGATTTGTCTCACATTTACGCTATTTATTCATTAGGCATTTTCATAATACTGAGATTGATCGTGCAGAACTTGACCCTGAGTTGCTCGCCATGATGATTAGTCGGTATCCACAAGTGTACGAAACAGTGGAAAAAATCGTGCAGTATATTCGAGAACGGGCCGATTGGGATTTACAAGCAGACGAACAAGTTTATCTAGTTTTACATATCTGGCGAGTAACCCATCGGCAAACAGAAAATTAAATAAATTGATAATTAGGTGTGTTATTGCCATTTATAAGCAAGCATAAACCCAGTTATCCATGCAAACTCGTATTTTTTGAGTTGAAATGGATAACTGGGTTTTAATTTATAAAAAATATAAAGGAGTGATTGTGATGAGTTACGAAAAATTAGCTAAAGATATTTTAAAAAATGTAGGTGGCGAAGCTAACGTTAATAGCGTAGTCCATTGTACAACCCGACTAAGATTTAAATTAAAAGATGAATCTAAGGCCAATACCGATATGTTGAAAAATATGGACGGCGTAGTGACCGTTGTTAAAAGTGGCGGCCAGTACCAAGTGGTTGTTGGAAATCAAGTTCCGGAAGTTTATGATGCATTAGTTAAAGGTAGCGGACTTGATGGTGATGGCATTGTGCCAGATAATGATGGCGAAAAAATGAAACCGCTTGATGCCTTTATTGATATGATTTCAGGTATCTTTGCACCAGCTCTAGGTGTTTTAGCTGCAACAGGGATGATCAAAGGAATAGTTTCATTACTAGTCGCATTTAGCTGGGTGGCACCGACATCTGGAACGTATATTATTTTAAATGCATTAGGAGATTCTTTCTTTTATTTCTTCCCGATTATCTTAGCTTACAGTGCTAGTAAAAAATTCCACGTTAATCCATTGTTGGCAATGGTTATTGGTGCATCCTTAGTTTACCCAACTATTGTGGCACAATTGCCAGCAACACTAGCCGCTTCAGGTGGAAAAGTGCTGTACACTTTATTTGCAGGAACAATTTTTGAATCACCAATCTATATGACATTCTTGGGGATTCCAGTAATCATGATGAGTTACGCATCATCAGTTGTACCTATTATTGTATCAATTTGGTTTGCATCAAAAGTGGAACCATTCTTCAAAAAAGTGATACCAGAAGTTGTACGAACATTCTTAGTGCCAATGTTAACAGCACTTGTTGTTGTGCCTATTACATTTATCTTTATAGGTCCCATAACAACTTGGGCTAGTGATATTGTGGCAACCGGATTTACAGCTGTATACACATTTAGTCCAATTGCCGCTGGCGCAGTTCTTGGTGGCTTATGGCAAGTACTTGTTATCTTCGGGTTACATTGGGGACTTGTTCCACTTGCCTTACTTAACATTTCAACAACAGGCTCAGATCCAATTTTAGCACTTATGCTAGGGACAACGTTCGCTCAAATTGGGTCAGTATTGGCAATTACAATTAAAACAAAAAATAAAAAACTAAAAGGTCTTGGCTATTCTTCATTTATTTCAGGAATCTTTGGTGTTACGGAACCCGCTATTTACGGAATTACGTTACCTCGTAAAAAACCATTTATTATTACATGTATTTCAGCCGCTATTGGTGGCATGGTTCTTGGTGTATTTGGGACAAAAGGATACATGGTTGGTGGATTAGGCATTTTCTCTATTCCAAGTTACTTGAATCCTAAGACAGGAATTGATATGTCATTCTACGCTGTGCTGATAGCAATCGTTGTTTCATTCGTATTGGCATATGTCTTAACACTTATGTTCGGTTTA
Organism: Dellaglioa sp. CoH-55-MRSF-9; assembly: GCF_056782155.1. The sequence goes on from NZ_JBXAYG010000003.1 coordinate 101,110, forward strand.
ACAAAGGAAGATCAAGAAGTACCCGTTGCTGTTGCTGAAACAAAAGTAACAACGTCAGTAGTACCTGTAGAAGTAGAAATGAGTGGAGAAATCCTTGGTAGCCCACTTAAAGGCGAAGTATTACCTTTATCAGAGGTTAAAGACCCTGTCTTTAGTTCTGGTATTATGGGTGACGGTATCGCAATTCTACCTGAAGTTGGTCAATTATACGCACCTGCTGATGGTAAAATAACATTAGTTTTTCCAACAGGACACGCAGTTGGTATGGTGACAGACGATGGCGCCGAAATTTTAATGCATATCGGAATGGATACAGTTGAATTAGAAGGTAAGTATTTTGAAATTCAAACAGAAATTGATACCGTCGTAAAAAAAGGCGATTTATTACTTAAATTCGATATTGAAGGTATTAAACAGGCAGGATATGAAATTATTACGCCAATTATCGTGACGAACACACCAAAATATAAAAAAATTAAACCACTTGCTAAAGACCAGTCAGAAATAATTGTTGGTACTGATTTATTAGATTTAGAAATTAATTCAGGAGGTCAATAAGATGACAAAATCAAATTTTCCAGATAACTTTTTATGGGGTGGCGCAACGGCCGCTAATCAATTTGAAGGGGCCTATGATGTTGATGGTAAGGGCCTGTCATTAGTAGATATATTACCAGACGCACACCATGGTCGCTGGGATTATTTATTTAATGTAAAAGAAGCGATGCAGATGAAAGAAGATTTTTATCCTAGTCATGAATCTGTTGATTTTTATCATCATTATGAAGAAGATTTACGATTAATGGCAGAAATGGGTTTCAAAACCTTCAGAATGTCAATTAGTTGGCCACGGATATTTCCACAAGGTGATGAAAAAGAACCAAACGAAAAAGGGCTAGAATTCTATGATAAAGTTATCGATCTTTGTAACGAATTAGGGATGGAACCGTTAGTAACAATTAACCATTTCGATACGCCGTTAGGGATGTTGAAAAAAATGAATGGTTGGGCTGACCGTCGAATGATTGATAATTACTTAAACTTTTCACGCGTCTTATTTATGCGTTATAAGGATAAGGTTAAGTATTGGTTAACATTTAACGAAATTAATATGATTTTACACATTCCGTTATTGGGCGGTGGATTAGATTTGGAAGGGATTGATAATCCTGACCAAATCAAATATCAAGCGGCACATCATCAATTAGTTGCCTCTGCGCTTGCGACAAAATTAGCACACGAAATTAATCCTGATTTTAAGATAGGGTGTATGTTAGCGGCTGGGGTTACCTATCCCAATACACCTAATCCAAAAGATGTATTTGAAGCAATGACAAAGGATCGGGAAGGATACTTCTTTATTGATGTTCAGTCACGTGGCTACTACCCAAGTTATTCGGCAAGATTATTTAAAGATATGGGTATAGAAATTAAAATGGCAGATACCGACGAAAAAGATTTATTAGAAAATACAGTTGATTTCATTTCATTTAGCTATTATTCATCAAGATTAGCAAGCGCTGATCCTGAGATGACTGATAAAACAGCAGCAAATGTCTTTGATAGCTTAAAAAATCCTTACTTAAAGACAAGCGAATGGGGCTGGCAAACAGATGGCCTTGGTTTGAGAACAACGATGAATCAAATTTATGATCGTTATCAGAAACCATTATTTGTTGTTGAAAATGGATTAGGTGCAAAAGATGTTGTGGAAGAAGGCAATAAAATTCATGATGATTATCGCATTTCTTATCTAAGTGAAAATATTGAAGCAATGGGTGAGGCGATTGCAGACGGGGTTTCTTGTCTAGGTTACACATCATGGGGCTGTATCGATTTAATTAGCGCAGGCTCAGGCGAAATGGCGAAACGCTATGGTTACATTTACGTAGATCGAGATAACGAAGGTAACGGGACGCTAAATCGATTGAAAAAAGATTCGTTCTATTGGTATCAAAATGTTATTAAAACAAATGGTGTCGAATTATAAACTGGAAAAATTGAAGATATAAAATTTCGATGCGATTTAAAATACTGTTTAAGCAATGATTGTTTGCTTAAACAGTATTTTTTTATTTGCGAAAGTCTTATTGCTTAGTGGAAAAATAATATTAGGTGTACAATTATCGAAATCTTAAAGATAGTTTAGAAAAGATTGGATAAAATGATGTGTTTTAGACCTTAAAAAAATTGTTAAACAAATATATATAACGTGGAAGAAGGTCTTTCCGATGAGAAAAAGGTTTAAACCTGTAAATAATGAAATGAAATGGGTAGGAATTGTTAGTATCGTGTTGTGTTTAATTGAACCATGGTTAATAGTTGTGAATTTAACGATTGGCATGTGGTTAGTGGGGACGGGTATGATTGGCATTGGAACTTATATTGAAAGACTACCCTTTTTTCAGAAAAATATTGGTTATCGTCTATGTGGTATGTTGTTATTTATATTAATTGCATTCATTAATACAATTTATATAATAGTAATTCTTCTACTGCTACAATTTCAAGGATAAAATAAATAGCACTTACAAGTTAAATATATAAAAAATAGGTTACAAAAGCTCGGCAGTATACCGAAGTCTTGTAACCTATAAGGCGGAAAATTTATTTAAGATGTCCCTGATCAGAGTCGAACTGATGACCTACCGCTTAGGAGGCGGTTGCTCTATCCAGCTGAGCTACAGAGACAAAAAGGCTGATTACTTCATTGTAAATGGCAAAAATAAATAAGTCAATTATTACTATTGTAGATTTTTAAATTCATAGTCATAATTTTCATTTACAACATGGCTAAGGTGTCAGTAGTTTCATAGATATTGATCTTTTAGTTCTAGCAATATTATATTTCTTGAGTGACAGCACAATTTTCTATTGTTATAATTAAACCATTAAATAATTTTATTTGGGAGTAAATAGCTTGATAAATAAGTTTGAATCTTTAAAAAAATATGGAACGGTATTTTGCGTTATTTTTATATTAAGTTTTTTTCTGACAGTTCCGCAGATACTTAATAATAGTTTAGTAGTTGGTGCTGATTCTCTATTCCATTTTAACCGTATCTATGATGATTATATGCAGCTTAAAACAGGTAACTTTAATTATTTTCAATCTAATTACGGTTTTCAACAAAGTGGTCGAATTGTTAATGCCTTATATGGACCAGGGTTTACTTACCTTTTAGGTGGATTACTAGGTATCGTGCATAGTTGGATTAAATTTGAAATTGTCACGTCATTCATAATTTTCTTTATTAGTGGATTTTCAATGTATTTTCTATCTAGAGAATTGAAAGCGACTAAAAAAAATTCAGTCTTAGCTGCTAGTCTTTTTATGGGTAGTTTCTATATCACTCGATGGTCAATCTATCAGAATTTTATGATATGGGGCGTTATGTTGATGCCTTTGATTGTCATTCTTGGGCTTAAAATGATTAAAAATAATGCTAAGGATTTAAAAGTACTACCTTTAGCATTAGCAGTTTCAGTGCTAATCCAAATTCACGTCTTAAGCGCCTTAATGTCAATTGGCGTTTTAGTTGTATTCTTTTTCATTGGCTTTATTCAAACTAACCAGAAATTACAACTTTTATTAAAATGTTTTCTAGCCAGTTTACTGGCGTTAGTTCTGACCTTTAATGTTTGGGGAGCTATGTTGGATGTTTTCTCAAATAATAAAATATATTCACCATTTGCCAATTCAAACATGTCTGGTTCAACCATGAACCTTTCAACTGGTAACTATAGTGGTACACAGTTTGGATTGGTTATGAGTATCATTTTTGTGTTACAAATTGTTTGGTTGTTTTCAAAAAGAAAAGAATTATCTCTAGCTAATAAGATTGTTACTATAATAGGAGCTATTTTTCTTGCTCTAACTACAAATTTATTTCCGTGGACTAGGATATCTATATTAATTCCACAGTTACAAAGTTTTTTACAGTTTCCTTATCGATTTGATAGTTTTACTACGATTCTATTAGTAGCGGGGTTCAGTGCTACAATTTCTACGTTACCTTCGCCGAATGCAAAGAAAAATTGTTCATTGTTTTTAATTGTCGGAAGTATTTTTATTTTAGGGCAATCGTATAGTGATATTCAGACTAAAAATGAAATTTGGAATTCAAATGAGTCAATTATAGCTAAAGGACATGTTACAACCCCAGATTCTTTAAGTACTGTCCAAATAAGAAATGCTTTTACTAATCGTGATTTAAAAAAAGGGTTAGAGGTAGCACAAAAATCAACTCCAGATTATTTACCTAATAATCAAGAATTAAGCAAGGATCCTTACAATGAATATAAAAATGAAATTATAATGAATAAGTCAAATATTATAAAAAGAGTGACAGATAAGGGTGATTTATCGCTTAGATGGACTGCAACAAAAATAGGAGAAACAATGTCCTTACCTATTATTGTTTATAACAATTCAAAAGTTACACTAAATGGAACTAAGCTTAATATAAAAAAGATTACCTTATCAAATATAGGTAGTCCAACGATTAAAGCAACAAAAAAAGGTATCAATAGAGTAACGCTTAGTTATCATTCAAAAATCATTACTAAACCTCGACTAATGATGGTTATTGCAGCGTGGGTGATTAGTAGCTTAGCTTTTATTACCTTTACTTATAGGGATTATAAAAATGACATTTAATATAAACAAACATATGATTTTAATATACTATATTAAGATATACTTTCTGAATTTGGGTTACAAAAACCTAATCAATAAAATAAGTAGTAGTGAAAAAGGTATAAACTAACAGAAATGCTAGTTTATACCTTTTTATGTGATCATTTATGCCCAATCCCCATTACGGAAAACGGGTACTGTACTGCCATCCTCACGAAGCCCATCAATTGACATGTCAGATGAGCCGACCATGAAGTCAACGTGCGTTTGGCTTAAATTTAAACCAGCAGCGGCTAATTCAGTATCGTTCATTTTAGTACCATCCTTAATAGAGAAGGGATAAGCGGAGCCAAGCGCTAAATGGTCACTGGCATTTTCATCGAATAATGTATTAAAGAACGTTATTCCTGATTGTGAAATTGGAGAAGGGTCTGGAACTAAAGCAACTTCACCCAATGATTTTGCGCCATCATCAGTCTCTAGTAAGTGCTGTAAAACTTCTTCACCTTGTTCAGCAGTTGCTTTAACAACCTTACCTGCTTCAAAAGTAAATTTCATACCACTCAAAGTAGTTCCTGCGTAGCTTAATGGTTTTGTTGAAGAAATGTAACCATCAATACGTCTAGAATCAGGTGCGGTGAAAACTTCTTCGGTAGGCATGTTAGCCATGAATTCATGACCTTGTGCATCAAATGAACCGGCGCCTTCCCACAAATGATTTTTAGGGAGACCGATGACGATATCTGTCCCTGGGGCAACATAATGTAAAGCAGAAAATTGTTCTTTATTTAATTCTTCAGCTTTTGTGCGCAATGTTAAATCATGTTGATGCCATGCTTCAATTGGATCTTCATGATCAATACGTGTTGTTTTAAAAATTTCTTCCCAAAGTCGTGAAACAGCAAGTTCGCCTTTTAATTCAGGAAAAACGAGTTCAGCCCAAGCAGTATCTGCGGCAGCGACTACAGTCCAACTAACGTCATTATTTTGAGTTGCTTTACGTAATGGACGTAGAGCTTGACCCATAGCTTTTTGGCGTGAGGCAATCTTTTCAGAAGGGATACCAGCAAAGGCATCAGGATCATCTGACATGACTGAGATGCGAGATGCTTTTTTAGCAACCCAATCTTCAACTTCTGAGGTTGCATAACCAGGAACGTCGACTAAACGGTCTAGTGGAGCAAATTCAAGGAATGATTTCGAGACATGACTATCTGCCCATTTAACGATAACTTCACTTGCGCCAGCAGCATAAGCTTCATTGACGATTAAATGAGCTAATTTTTGTTGGGTTACGGAAATTTGTAGGACGATTGTTTGGCCTTTTGAGACGTTAACACCGACTTTGACGATTAATTCAGCATATTTTTTAAGTTGATCTTCAAAATTTATTTTTGACATAGAAAGACCTCCAAATTTATTTATGAAATAATGATAACATATTAATGAGAAAATGATTAATAATTAGGCTATTAAATTTTTGTTAACAAAATCAGAATTTTGTCTTTTCTTTGGTATAATAGTAACTAATATAATCATTGAGGAGGCCAATTATGAAAAAAGTAAAAGTGATGACTGTTTTTGGGACGCGTCCAGAAGCAATAAAAATGGCACCTGTTGTCTTAGAGTTAAAAGAACGTACGACGGAGTTTGAAACAGTAACTGTCGTAACAGCACAACATCGCCAAATGTTGGACCAAGTCTTAGAGATATTTAAAATAACGCCAGATTATGATTTGAATGTGATGCACGCTAACCAGACATTAAGTGATACAACTCGAAATGTTTTACAAAAATTAGATGATGTTATTAAAGTAGAGCAGCCTGATATTATTTTAGTTCATGGTGATACAACAACAACATTCGCCGCTAGTATTTCAGCTTTTTATAATCAAGTGGCAATTGGACACGTTGAAGCGGGATTACGGACTTGGGATAAGTATTCACCGTTTCCAGAAGAAATGAACCGTCAACTAACAGATGTACTGGCAGATATGTACTTTGCCCCAACTTCGCAAAGCGAAACTAATCTGTTATTAGAAAATCATCCAAAAGAAAATATTTTTGTAACAGGTAACACAGCCATCGATGCTTTAAAACAAACAGTTCAAAAAGAGTATGACCATGATGTTCTATCAGAAGTAAATCCTGCGAATAAAATGATTTTACTCACGATGCATCGTCGTGAAAACCAAGGTGCACCTATGCGTCGTGTTTTCGAAGTGATTAAATCTGTCGTTAAAGATCAGCCAGATGTTGAAGTCGTTTATCCGGTTCATTTAAATCCAGTTGTTAAAGATTTAGCCGAAGAAGTCTTAGGTGGAGAACAGCGCGTTCATCTAATTGAACCGCTTGATGTGGTTGATTTTCATAATATCGCTGCAAAAAGTTACTTTATTATGACGGATTCAGGTGGTGTTCAAGAAGAGGCGCCATCATTAGGAAAACCAGTTCTTGTTTTACGTGATAACACAGAACGTCCGGAAGGCGTGAAGGCGGGTACATTGAAGTTAGTTGGAACTGACCCTGTGAAAGTCAAAGAAACCATGCTATCATTAATAACTAATAAGACAGAGTACGAACGAATGGCAAATGCTAAAAATCCTTATGGAGATGGGCAAGCAGCTAAACGAATATTAGATGCCGTTGCTTATCGATTTGGAGATAGTCAGCAAGAACCTGAACGTTTCGAATAAATGGAGGATTTCTAAAGCATGAGCAAAAGAACAAAACGTCCCATTATTATTGGTGTAACAGGTGGTACTGGTAGCGGTAAGACGACGGTTAGTAATGCTATTTATTCACAATTAGCTGGCGAATCAATCATGATTTTACAACAAGATACTTATTATAATGATCAAGCTGAAATGAGTATGGAAGAACGTAAAGCAGTGAACTATGATCATCCACTCGCGTTTGACAACGAACAGATGATTAGTGATTTGGAACAATTGTTGGATAATGAAGCAATTGATATGCCTGTTTATGATTACACACAGTTTACTCGTTCAAGTGAGACGATCAGAACAGAACCTCAAGATGTTATCATTGTTGAAGGAATTCTAATTCTAGGGGACGAAAAGCTCAGAAGTTTAATGGATATTAAAGTTTTTGTTGATACAGATGATGATTTACGTATTATTCGCCGTATCACACGTGATATGAAGGAACGTGGTCGCTCATTACAATCAGTTATTGATCAATACGTTAAAACGGTTAAACCAATGTATAATCAATTCATTGAACCAACGAAACGCTATGCGGATATTATTGTGCCAGAAGGTGGCGCAAATACAGTTGCTATTGATTTATTGTCAACTAAAGTCCGTGACATTTTACAACAAGACTAGCTAAAAAATCTCATACCAAAAAGTCCCCAAAAGTCTCATGACTTTTGGGGACTTTTTGGTATGAAAAAACTGTTGTTGGTAATAGCTTTTACGCTATTACCAACAACAGTTAGAGTGGACTTGTCATTTATGAACACTATTTTTGTCTAGTTTTCTATTTATAAAATGGAGTGTTATCATCGATAAAATACTAATAATCCAAGTTAAAATGACGAAAAACAAACGCCATGTAGTGATCATTTCCGATTGATATCTAAGCACTACACGATTACTCCCTTTTTTTGTTGCCTTAACAGTAGGGACACCTAATGCAGATAGAGATAATCGGTGTAATTGACTTCCATTTAAGGAGAGCTCTGAATTATTATAAACGACAATAGGAAGTGCGATGGATTCACCTTTTTTTGTCGCATGCCATTTAAGGATTAAATCACCATTTTTTGTAACAGTCTTAGTGATATTAGGACGATTCCTAACAATATCTTTCTTGTATTCTTTTTTATTATATGTTGTCTTTTGTTCTTGATTATTTGGTAAATAATCTGGGGCTATTTTTTTAACCACCTTTAATCCTTTTGATAAATCAGAACTAGTAAAATTAGTTCTAATTTGATCACTCGTTAGATGATTTGAAACGACAACGCTCCCTTTATAAATAAGAGGATCATTGGAATTCCAGAGCTTATTTTGCTGTTGAATATCAATATATGATTGACCTAAAATAAAAAGACTACTAATGATTAAAAATAACTCGCCAAACTTTTTAGGCTTAAATGAAGGTAGCTCAGAAAGAGAGTTGCCAAAACCAGCAAGTAATAAGACAGTTGCAAAACCATAAAAGCGGTAAGGAAATTGTAAAAAACTTCGAAGCTGTGGTATTAGATTCGATATTGTCGTCCAAGGAACAAGATTTGTTGATAACAGGAGAAATAAGGCTCCTAATAGTGTCATTAGCTTATTAGAAAGTGATACTTGTGACCACCTAGAAAATAGTAAAACAAATTGTAAAATGAAAATAACGCTCATAAATAGTCCTATAGATGAAGCGCTATAGCTAGTTGTTGAAAAACGCATTGTAGCACTAGCCATATCTAAGTGAGTGTAAGGCGAGTACAGCGTATTTCTTGTGAAAATTTCTAGCATAGCGCCCCAAACATTAAAGGTTAGAACAATAGTTAGAAGGGCCGCTAAGAAACATTTTGATAAAAGCTGTAATTTTTGATTTGTCTTGTAAAAACCGACAACAAAGAAGATAAAGATGACGCCAACCGACATTAAGGCACTTAAGACATGAATTTGAATAAGCGCTGAAATCAATAATGCTAATGGTAGTACTTTTAAATCCTTAGCATTATTTTTAATCATTTTAAGCCCGAGGATGACAATTAAGGGCATTAGCATAACGCCCCAAGACATAAAATTCTGGTTAATTGACCAACGGGTAACGTAAAAACTCCCCATAAATAGACTAGCAATCAATAATGAAATTTTCTTAGAGGATTGAAGCTCTCTAGATAGAAAATACATTGAGTAACCACTAATAAAGAAAATTAAAAAGGAGGTTATGATTTGAAATAAAATCCAATTATGAACAATTAAGAGTAAGATACCTAACAGATAAGCAAAACCTGGTCCATATAAGGCGTTAATAATGCGACCACTCTGTAAAAAACCATAGTTAGTTTGAAAATAACTAAAGTTACCTGTTTTAAATTGGATATAGGTATCGTAAATACGATTGAAATGAAAAAGCGAGTCACCACCTAAGACTAGACTGTGGTTGATTATTTGTGGAAGAACTAAAAATAAACTAATCAAAAAGATGGTTGTAAATACGATTAAACGATTTTTAAGATAACTGACTTTATTTAACAAGATAGTAAACCCCTAATAGATTTATTTAGTAGATGAGGTCATAATAATATCATTTATGTCTAATTAAAGTCTTCTTAAACGTCTCCAAATTAGAGGTGTTAAACTATAACTCCCCCAAACAATGAGGCCAAAAACACTTAAAAGAAAACCAGTTGATAAGCCAGGTGTTTGATAACTATAAATGATATGATGAGTTCCTTTTTTTAATTTTAAGCCAATAAAAGCGCTATTTGTTTTAATAACGGGCACGCTATGACCATTATCAGTCGCTGTCCAACCTGTAGAGTAAGGGATAGATGATGTTAGGATACCTAATTTATTTGTTGTTATTTTGCCACTAACTCTATTTGTAGCAAATTTTAATGAATTTAATTTATTTTTCTGGATTTTTTTAACATCATTTGTGTAAGTTTGACCAAGCGGAACGGCAGTAATTTTAAGGTTGAATGAGTAAGTCCCTGAATTTGATAAAAGTAAATCCAAACTTTTGGGCATTTGTTTTTGATAGCCCATATTTAGGGTAGCATCAGATAAAACTTTAAAGAAAGAAAGATTTTCAATACCCAATTGCTCAATCGTATTAGTCGTTAAATTAGATTTAACCCCGATCGAATAGCCTGTATTGGAAGAACCTGTCGTCAGTTGCTTCCTAAGCGATTTCTGTGCTGACCGGGGACCATTCGTATCTAATAACTGGTTATCTGGTTTCGTAGTATTATTAAAAATAGCCATATTCACTTGTTCTTTAGAGGACAGTGATTGGTGCTTAATGTTAGTTAATGAAAGATGCAATTCAGAATTTTGATATTTTTTTGCGTTCTTAATGTCAATCTGATAGCTATCTGAAACAGGATTATTACGATAGTGATTATTGGTAATACGTGTTTTTGTTTCGTTAGGTTCTCCGGCGTTCACTGTTTTTACAATTGTATAGGCAACGTTTTCAGTATCAAATGTTGATTGTTTCTGGTTAAATCCGGATGTATCCGCGATACTAACGGCTTTAGCTAATTGACGTTCTTGATCAGAAGCGGATAATTTAGCAGTTTTTTGATTTGAAGTGACATCAGATTGCCAATAAATTAATGGAAAATTATTCTTAGTTTCATAAAGATTGGTTTTCTCAGGTTTATTTTTATTTTCAGATTTAGTTTTGAGTAATGTATAACCATAGGGGATCTTTGACTCATTTGGCTCATTTGAATGAGTAAAGAGATACTTAACGCCAAAAAAGTTATTAGCGATTGTTCGATCATCAAAATTTTCAATCGGAATATTATTGTTATATTGAGCATTTTGTAACCTGTTTGAAAATACTCCGACTGCGCCATTTTGAATCGAGTAGTATGAGTTAATTAAATTTAAATCATTATTTAAATTATTTCGTAACATGTAGTTAGAACCAAAGTTATAATTTTGGCTAATCGTTGAAACACGAAATGAGTTAGATTTAGGAAGAGAATTATCTAATCCATCAAATAGATTAGATGATAGTTTCTGGTAACTACCAGAGGGCATTAAAGTCTTACTATAAAAGTTAGTGAAAGGTGATGCAAAAGAAACCCCAGTAAAGATCAAGTTCACTAGGATAAGACCGAATATGATTCGACCAGAATTTTTATTTTGACGGTAAAGTAAGATTGCGACAAAAAAAGAAATTAAAAAGATAACAGGAATGAAAATTTCTGTCGTCCCATTAATATAAAAGGGTAATGATACTAAAAGTAAATAGATACCAAGACAAATACTGAGGTATTTAATTTCAGGCAACGTTATTTTTTTGAGAGAATCAATGAAGAAGGCACTTCCAAGTGAAATGGGAACAAATAATAATAGAATCCAACGATTAGAAGGGGCTTGAAAACCATTAAACATCGCACCAAACATTGGGAATAGTAACATAATCAACCCAATTGAAAGACTCGTTGTCATTAGTGGGTAGTGTTTCCAATGGTAAAACAGATGGAATAATGCTAGAACAGCTAAACTACTAAAGCCAAATTTAACCCAGAAAGAAGATACTCCGCCAGCAAGTAATTGAGCAGGTAAATTAATGTAGTAATAAGCGGGGAAAGAGGTCAAACCATTTGCGAATAGACCACCTGACCGAGTTGAACTAAAGACCGCAAGAATTGACGGTAGCATGATAAAGGCAGAAATCAGTAAACTGATGACTGTACTGATTAAAAAAGTGCCCGCTGTTTTAAAGAAACTGAGATTTTTTCGATAATAATAAATGAAACGTAGTACTAAATATACAAAAGCACCGATGCCTAAGACTATGGCGAAGTAAAAGTTACTGATAAACATCCATGAAAAAGCAAAAATGAAGAAATGTGGTTTAAACCCTTGTAAAATTTTTTCTATTCCGACAATTATAAGTGGAAAAAGAATGAATGGTGTTAGGAAAAAAGGTTGCATTAGGGATGAATAAAGTGAAAAAGAAGTGAAGGTATAAATGATTGCCCCACCTAAGATCGCGCTATTCGTTAATTTAAAGTGTCTCGCAAAGAAGATAAATGATAGCCCCACGCAAAATAACCTCAAAATGAGTGTGAGCTGGTAAATAGTCACAACGGCACTTGAGGGAAATAATAGCGTAATATAGGCGAATACGTCTCCAATAACGTAATAAGCAAATGTTTGAAATTGATCTGCGCCAAGCCCTAATTTCCAAGACCACATTTGGAGTGGTTGAAAGGGATGGTTGATGAATTCACCAAGTAGTTGACGATAATTTTCTAATACAGGTAGATGCTGTTCAGCAGGATCATGACTTTGAATTAAAGAGTATCCAGCTAGTTTGTAAGTTCCAAAAATAAGAACAGCTAAAATTGCAAAAATGATAATGTAATAAAGATAGGTCATTTTTGATTTTTTTAGATCGAAACGAAACTTCTGCATAGCTGGAATCCCCCTATAATTAATCCTTTTTTGAACTGAAGACGTCTGATTCTTTAATAATATAGACGGGTCTGTTTTTGACTTCTAAGAAAATTTTACCTAAGTATTTACCAAGAATCCCAATACAAAACAATTGAATGCCACCCATCATTAAGATAACTGAAATCGTTGATGGCCAGCCAGCTGTTGGATCACCATAGAGTAACGCTCTAATAATAATAAAGATAATTGCAAAAAGAGAGCCAACAAATGATAGGAAACCAACAAATGTTGCAATTGAAAGAGGTACTTCTGAAAAGGCTATGATACCGTCTAATGAATATTTGAATAAGCCCCAGAAATTCCAACTTGTTTTACCAGCAACACGTTCTTGATTTGTGTATTCTAAGTATTCCGTATTAAAACCAACCCAACTGAAGATACCTTTTGAAAAACGATTGTATTCTGACATTGATAAGACAGCATCAACCATTTGACGGGTCATTAAGCGATAATCGCGGGCACCATTAACAATCTCAGTATCTGAGATGCGATTTATTAATTTGTAGAAAAGAGTAGCGAATGCAGAGCGAATCACAGGTTCACCTTGACGAGTTGTCCGACGTGTCCCCACACAGTCGTAGTCATTTTCTGGATCTTCTAAAATAGCTAACATCTTAGGCAAAAAGCTGGTTGGATCTTGTAAATCAACGTCCATAACAGTTACGTAATCGCCAGTCGCTTTTTGTAAGCCACAATATAAAGCAGCTTCTTTTCCAAAATTTCGTGAAAATGAAGCATAATGGACTGTTGCTGGATGATCTTTTTGTAATTGGCGCATTTCTTTGAGGCTGTTATCAGATGAACCATCATTAATAAACCAATATTCTAATCGGATATCTGGTAAATTGATAGACTCCTTTTCAACCGCATCAAAAAAAAGCGGAATAGATTCTTGTTCGTTGTAACATGGCACAACGATTGAAAGAACTTTGGTTGTCATAAATAAAGTGCCCCCTAGGATGAATTTACTGAATTTTATTTTATGATTTTTTGAAAATAAATAACTTACTAAAAATATAATTAATTAAAACGATGAAAATTTGATCAAATAACTTAACGAGTGATGCATCTAAGTGTAAAACAGAAACACCAATTGTCATAATTAATTGATCAATGACTAATGATAGAAGTCTAAAGCCAAAGAAAGATAAAACTTCACGTATTAAACCTGAAACATGAGTGTTCTTTGAGCCAAATACCCAAAGCTTATTAGTGACGAATGCAAAAACAACCGAAACAAACCATGCAATTACGTTTGCAAATTGATAATTTACACTAAGGTATGATTGGAAAACAACAAAAGTAACGATGTTAATTAGGGTTGTTAGACCACCAAAAATTAAATACGAAATTAGGGCATAATGTTTATGAAATAATTCATTTATTTTATTCATGACTAGTTTTCACTGCTAGTTACTTTATCAAATAGCTCTTTAGCAAAAGCTTCTAATTTAGTGATATCTTCTTCTTCAGGTGCTAAATCGATTTTTAGATTAGCTGAACCCTTTGTTGCGCCTGCTTCTTCGAAAGCTGAACCAAACTTATCAACAGCAGTTCCAAAAAACTCACCATAAAATGTATCGCCAGAACCGGCAACACCGAATAATTTACCGGTTAAATCAAGCTCCTGTAAGTCTTCATAAAAGTCCATGCCTTCATCAGGAAGTGAGCCTTCGTCATAAGTATAAGGAACGACAACGCTGATATCGAAGTTAGTTAAATCAGATGCATCTGATTGTGAGATTTCTTCCATCTCAACTGTTGCACCTAAATTTTCAAATGCTTCGGTAATAATGTCAGCGATGTCTTCATTATTACCTGTAATTGTTGCAAAAATAACTTTAGCTGAAACCAAACTAAATTCCTTCTTCCATATTAAAATAGTAGTTAAAGTATATCAGATAAAAAAACGATTGTGAAAGGAATTGAGTATCTCGTAACAAATTCTATACAATTGCGGTATAATAGTTGAGAAGAATTATTTATTATAGGAGGAAACAAATTAAATGATCACATTAAAATCAGAACGCGAAATTGAAGAAATGCGTGCTTCAGGTGCTATTATTGCAGGGATGCATAAGGGATTACGAGATATTATAAAACCAGGTATTTCTAGTTGGGAAATTGAAACTTTCTCACGTAAGTATATTGAAAGCCATGGTGGTGTTGCTGAACAAATTGGCTTTGAAGGCTATAAATATGCGACTTGTGTCAGCATTAATGATGAAATTTGTCATGCTTTCCCACGTAAAGGGTTAATTTTAAAAGATAATGATTTAGTTAAAGTAGATACAGTTGTTAGTTTACATGGCGCAATGAGCGATTCTTGTTGGAGTTATGTTGTTGGTGAATCTACACCAGAAATTGATAAATTAATGGCAGTAACGCATAAAGCCCTTTACTTAGGAATTGATCAAGCCGTTATTGGTAACCGTATTGGTGATATTGGTCATGCTATCCAAACTTATACTGAAGACCAAATGGGCTATGGTGATGTTCGCGAATACGTTGGACATGGCATTGGACCTACCATGCATGAAAGTCCTTCCGTACCTCATTATGGTCAAGCTGGTAAAGGATTACGTCTTAAAGAAGGGATGACAATTACTATTGAACCCATGATTAATATTGGCGGTTGGGAATCAGAAAGTGATGATCCTAACGGTTGGACAACAAGAACTGCTGACGGTAGTTTGTCGTGTCAATATGAACATGTTATTGTTATCACAAAAGATGGTCCTAAGATTTTAACCTCTCAAGATCCAGAATTTGATGCGAAATATTTATAAAATAGATAGCTACAATGAACTGCTAACTTAATTGTTTAGCAGTTTTTTTGTATAATGTAGCGGATTCATGATAGAATTGTAATATTCGTAGAGTTTGAGATAAATTAATGGGATTTTGTATATCGTATAAAGAAAAAAAGGAGAAGTTAATTATGAAAGTTAGAAAAGCAATTATACCTGCAGCAGGTTTGGGAACTAGATTTTTACCAGCAACAAAAGCAATGGCTAAAGAAATGTTACCTATCGTGGATAAACCAACGATACAGTACATTGTTGAAGAAGCTAAAGCAGCAGGGATTGAAGATATTTTAATTGTTACGGGTAAAGGGAAACGCCCAATTGAAGATCATTTTGATTCAGTACCTGAATTGGAAGCTAATCTTAAAGCTAAAGGTAAATTAGAACAATTAAAAATGGTTGAGCAAACAACTGATATTAATTTGTTCTTTATTCGCCAGTCACATCCTAGAGGTTTAGGGGATGCTGTTTTAATGGCTAAAGACTTTGTTGGTGATGAACCCTTTGTTGTTATGTTGGGTGATGATATCATGCAAGATAAGGTACCATTAACAAAACAATTGATGGATCGCTATGAAGAAACACATGCTTCAACATTGGCTGTAATGGAAGTCCCACATAAAGAAGTATCAAAATATGGGGTTATTGCACCACAAAGTGAAGTGTCAAAAGGGCTATATGATGTTGAAAAATTTGTTGAAAAACCAGCTGTTGATGAAGCACCAAGTGATTTAGCTATTATTGGTCGTTACTTGTTAACACCAGAAATCTTCGGGATGTTAGAAACACAAGAACCTGGTGAAGGTAATGAAGTCCAATTGACTGATGCTATTGATCGTTTAAATAAAGTGCAACGTGTATTCGCGCATGAATTTAAAGGTGATCGTTATGATGTTGGAAATAAATTCGGTTATTTAAAAACAAGTATTGATTTTGGTTTGAAACATCCAGAAGTTAAGGATGAACTTAGAGAATACATTAAAGAGTTATCTAAAAAATTATAATAAAATTAGAAGATTGGGCTGATTTTAAATGCTCAATCTATTTTTTTGTCTAAATGTGATACAATTTATTCTTATATAGATGTATTTCGCGGAGGAATCGTATGAAAAGTAAGTTCGTTCAGTTTATTAAAATATTTAAAACACAATTTATTAATGCCGATGTTAGTAATTCTTCGGTTATTATTGCGTACTATACGTTATTATCGATTTTTCCAGCAATTATTTTTATTGGTAATTTAATACCAATGCTTCATTTAAAGGTGTCCGTTATTTTAGAATATGTAAAAGTTGTGATGCCATCCGCGATATATAGCATTTTAGCACCGTTTATTGAATCGTTTCTGAAAAATGGAAATGGTGGATTATTGTCAATTGGTGCTGTCGTAACGTTATGGACGACAAGTAAGGGGATTAATGCATTGAAGAAAAGTTTCAACCATGCCTATAGTGTTGAAACGAAGCAAAATCCAATTGTTGGGCGAATTGTATCGTTTGTGTTAACGATTGGGTTAGTTATCTCCTTAGGTGCTATTATTTTGTTCTTTGGGTTCAGTCAAATAGTAGTTGAGGTGTTGACACCCATTTTACATTTGCCGGGAGAATTTTTAACTGTGATTACCACGGTTAAATGGCCTGTCGCCTTAATCGGTATTTTTATTATTATTTTATTACTTTATCGGATATTACCTAGTGCAAGACTTAGGTTCAGGGCAGTTTTACCAGGGGCAATTTTGACAACCATTGGGTGGATTTTATTGACCCAAGTATTTTCGATATACGTGCAGTATTTCGGTGGCGCTTTTAGTAGTTATGGTGCAATCGGAACAGTAATGATTATGTTATTCTGGCTGGATTTTGGGGCATGGATAATCATGCTAGGTGCTGTTCTTAATGCATCGATTGCTATTGTTCGACATGGTGAAGTTGAAGCACAATCTATTCAGCTAAATAGCTTATTTAAGCAATATAAAAGTCGATTTAGTAAGAAAAAATAAAATATTATAAATCGTTAGGGGAGGTAAGTTAATTGAAAAATAAGTCGATTAATTTAAAAAATCATGTCGGTGTATTTATTGTTATGTTTAGTGTGAGCTTGTTTTTAGTCTTACCTCAGATACTCGCACATAGTTTAGTTTTAGGTTCTGATTCTTTATTTCATTTTAATCGTATTTACGATATCTATATGCAATTTAAAACAGGCAATTTTAACTATTTCCAAACAAATTACGGGTTTCAACAAAGTGGTCGGATTATCAATGCTGTGTATGGGCCTGGATTTGCTTATCTGCTAGGTGGGTTGCTACTACTCGTACATAGTTGGTTTAATTTTCAGGTTATTTCTTCTTTTTTAATTTTCTTTATTAGTGGTTACTCAATGTATTTACTAGCTAAAGAAATAACTTCGACCAAAGATATCTCACTATTAATGGCTGTTCTTTTTATGGGTAGCTTGTGGATTGCGCGATGGTCAACTGAGCAAAATTTTATGGCTTGGGGTATCATGCTAGTGCCACTAGTTGTTTTAATGGGTGTTAAAATGATCAAAAATAACGCAGAAGGATTGCGAATTCTACCCTTAGCGTTAACCATGTCGGTAATGATACAGGTACATGTTTTAAGTGCCTTGATGTCGATTGGTGTCCTATTCGTTTTTTTTATAGTTGGTTTTATTCAAACGAATCAAAAATCGAAACTATTATTAACCTGTTTTTGGGCGGGGTTATTATCGTTAGTTCTGACATTTAATGTTTGGGGTGCCATGTTAGATGTTTTCGCAAACAATAAATTATACGCACCGCACGTTAATGTGATGATGTCCAATTCAACTATGAATTTATCGATGGGGGGGCCAACGCTTACTAAAATTGGTTTGGTTATGAGCTTCATATTTGTAGTACAAATTAGTTTATTGTTTATAAAACAAGCAAAATTTACGGTTACTAATAAAGTAGTAACTAGTTTAGGTTTAGTTTTCTTAGTCTTAACGTCAAAATTAGTTCCTTGGACGGATTTAGCCCAGGTTATCCCATCAATACAAAGTTTCTTGCAATACCCACGTCGCTTTGAAGGGTTCGCTGTAGTTTTATTATTAGCGGGTTTTAGTGCAACACTATCAAGTAGTTCATTTAAAAATTATCGGAAGTATATTGATCTATTCTTAATTGTTGGAGGTCTTGTTGTCGGAGTACAATCGTATTTAGAAATTCAAAAAAGTAATGAAGCATGGCATACTAATCAGTCGATAGTTTCTCCCAATAATGTTGATATCGCAGATAATACGAGTAACGAACAGATTACCAAAGCATTTATGAGTTCAAATCTAGATGATGGTTTAAAGTTGATTACCAAGGCATCGCCAGACTATTTACCTAATAATCGAGTATTAAGTGAACGTCCTTATCATGATTATCGATTAGACATGAAAAAAAATAAAGATGAAGTAAGTAAAACGATTAATAGTGAAGGAAAGTTAAGTCTGAGTTGGAACGCAACAAAAAAAGGAAATGAGATTTCTTTACCCGCGATAGTCTATAATAATTCAACTGTTCAATTAAATGGTAATAGCCTTGATCCTAAAAAAATGACCTTGTCAACTATGGGTAGTCCAACCGTTAAAGCAACTAAAATAGGTACAAATAGGTTAGTCATTGGTTATCATACGAAAATAATAACAAGAATTAGTTTAATCATCGTTCTAGCCACTTGGATAATTAGTTGCGTTAGTGCTGTTTTTATAAAAATCACTGATTATAAAAAAGAAATTAAGTTATGATATAGTTTTAACAAGTAATAGGGACTTCAAAAAGAGAACATAATTAATGATGTTCTTTTTCTGTATTAAAAATGAAATATAATACTTTTAAATATAACGTATAATTAAAAGTGTAGAGCACTACAACTTTGAAAGCGTGGTCAAAATGTTTAGAATATCATATCAGTTGACAATAAGATTAAACAATGATTAGACAAACGATTTTAAGTTTCATTTAAGTCTGGTAACATGTATAATAAATTATTGTGTCATTGTATACATCTAAAAAATTTAGGGGTAATTAATTATGAGTGAAGATAATATTAAACACCAAGGTAGCCACAAGAAGCATCATCATAAAAAGAAAAAAATGAGTACACTGAAAAAATGGGGGATTGGTGTCGGAATCGTCGTTGCCGCACTATTGGTTATTGGTGGTGTGTTGATGGCGAAGGTTTATCTAGATGCAAAAGACGTTGTAGATAATACATATCAAAAAGTAAATGTTAAAAGTAAACGAACAACCGGGAGTGTCTCTCTTGATAAAGAGGCGCCTTTCTCAGTTTTAATTTTGGGTGTTGATACGGGCGAAGATGGGAGAACAGATCAAGGTCGATCGGATACAATGATGGTTGCGACAATTAATCCTAAAACAAACTTGACGACATTAACGAGTTTACCTCGTGATACGAAGATTCCGATTACAGGTCACGGGACAGATAATAAATTAAATGCTGCATATGCTTATGGGGATGTTTCCTTAGCGATGGATACTATTCAAAACTATTTAAATATTCCAATTGATTACTATGTTCAGATGAATATGAAGGGCCTGGAAGAATTAACGGGTGCCGTTGGTCCAATTACGGTCAATAATCCATTTGCTTTTTCAGCGGGAAGGCATCAATACGTAAAAGGTGATATTGAGTTAACTGAAAGTAATGTTTTAGACTTTTCTAGAATGAGACATTCTGATCCTAATGGTGATTACGGGCGTCAAAAAAGACAACGCTCGGTTGTGACTGAATTAGGTAAAAAAATAGCTTCTATTGATGGTGTCACAAATTATCAAGCAATTTTGAGTGTACTTGAGAGCAATATGAAAACAAATTTGAAATTTTCTGATATGAAAAAAATAGTGACTCAGTATCGTAGTGCTATAGGCACAATTAAAGATGTTCAACTTCAAGGACAATCACAAATGATAAATGGTGTGTCGTATGAAGTTGTTCCATCAGCACAAGTAACGAAAGTATCCAACATGATCAGAAAACAATTAGACTTAGACTAGGAGAATTATATCAATGGAAGAGACAATCAATCTTGAACAAGTTTTTAGCATTTTAAAGAAACATCTTAAATTAATTATTGGGTTAATAATTGCGGGGGCACTATTAGCATTTTTTGTAACCATGTTCTTTATGACGCCAAAATATAACTCGACTGTTCAAATATTAGTTAATAGAACAGAAACTGCCAATAATGTAGGGGCTGCTTACAATACACAGCAAGCAGATGTCCAAATGATTAATACGTATAAAGACATTATTCAAAATAAAATTGTACTAGATCCTGTGAGAAAAGAAATTGCTAAAAAAGATAATTTCGTTGGTACGAGTGATGATTTAAAAAATCAGATAAGTATATCAAATCAAGAAAATTCACAGGTTTTTAGTGTAACTGTTAAAGATACTAATGCATATCGCGCGGCTGATATTGCAAACTCTGTTGCTGATACGTTTAAAAATAAAATAAAAAAAGTGATGAAAGTTAATAATGTAACAATTGTTGCTGATGCAGTTGCAAAACCTAATGCAGTATCACCTAATAAAAAGATGAATGTATTAATAGGTCTGTTACTAGGGGGGCTTATCGGAATTGGGATTGCATTCGCAATAGAACTTTTTGATAAAACAGTTAAAAACGCTGATTTTTTGACAGATCTTGGTCTTTCAAACTTAGGTATGATTAACCATATTGACGAAACTAATAAGAGTCAAGGACTTTTTGGACAATCAACACCAAGAAAAAGAAAGCATACTAATTAAAATAGATAAGGGGTTATTGAATGATGAGTTTATTAAAAAAAGATAAAAAGTTATCAACTGATAGTATTGATAACGGTGTTGGATTAATTACTGTTACTCAACCAACATCAACGATTGCAGAACAATTTAGGACTGTACGTACGAATATCCAATTTTCAAGTGTTGATAAAGAAATGAAAGTTATTATGGCGACATCATCAGGTCCATCAGAAGGCAAGTCAACAGTTATAACTAATCTTGCTGTAACATATGCTAATCAAGGACTGAAAGTATTGTTAATTGATGCCGATATGCGTAGACCAACTGCGCATCAAACTTTTGGTTTGAGTAATGAAACCGGGCTTACAAATTGTTTGACTGAAAAAAGTATTGATGTTGCAAAAGCAGTTGAAGAAACACCAATTGAAAATTTATATGTTATGCCTGCAGGTCCTACTCCACCGAACCCTTCAGAATTATTGAATACAAAACGGATGGATTCTTTAATTACAGCTGTCGCTGAACAAATGGATATGGTTATCATCGATACACCACCATTAATTTCTGTAACAGATGCACAAATTGTTGCAACAAAAGTTGATGGTACAATTTTAGTTGTGAGACAAGGTGTGGCAAATAAAGGTGCCGTTTTGAAAGCAAAAGAATTATTAGATACCGTTCATGCAAGAATCATTGGGACGATTTTGAATGATGTTTCAGGTAGTGATGAGTCAGGTTATTATGGTGGGTATTATGGCTATTATAAATAATAATTAAGTAGACGTAGGATAATTTAAGGAAGCAGGGATTATAGGTGACTAGGAAAAGTAAACAGGTTGTTTTAACTGGATTGGATAGTTTGATTTGGGTAGTTTCAATTTCATTATCGAGGTTATTTTTAGGGCCGTATATTAGTTTTAGTAACTCTGATTTATTGGAATTTGGGTGTATATGTTTGATTTTATACCTAATAATTGGATACTCATTAAACCTCTTTTCTAAAATTAATAGGTATGCTAGCTTTAAAGAAATAATTGCAATTTTTATTGCAATAACAATTACAGCAGTTATTAGTAATATTAGTTATTTTTTCATAAGTTCAAATTATAGTATTCGTTTTGGAATATTAACTTATTTACTGGCCCTCCTTTTTATTGGTGGCAGCCGATTTGCATGGCGCTATCTTGTTGAAAATATCTTTAATAATGAAGAATCAGAAACATTAATTACAACATTAATAGTCGGTGCAGGGGATGGCGCAGAAGCTTTAATGGAAAGAATACAAAGAGATAATGCCGACTTGAATGTTATTGGATACGTCGATAATGATATTCAAAAACAAAAAATGTGGATGATGGGTAAGAAAGTTTTGGGAACTTTCCAAGAAATTCCAATGATTGTCGAAGAATACGATGTTGAACAGGTCTCAATTGCTATTCCTTCATTAAGTCCCCATAATTACGAGGACTTGTTAGATATTTTAAATCCTCTAAAAGTTAAAATTAATCGCATGTCAAGTTTTGAAGATATGTTAGAAGACAATAGTGATTCTAGAAAAATGCATGAGATTGACGTTGTTGATTTACTGGGTCGACAAGAGATTAAACTTGATATGGCTAAGATTGAAAGCAAAATATATGGTAAAACAATTTTAGTTACAGGAGCGGGTGGCTCTATTGGTTCAGAAATTTGTCGACAGGTTAGCAAATTTGGTCCTAAACGACTAATTTTACTAGGACATGGAGAAAATTCAATTTATTTGATTCATCAAGAATTAAAAAATCTTTATGCTGGGAAAATTGAAATTGTGCCGATTATTGCGGATGTTCAAGACCGGGCACATATTTTTGACTTAATGGCACAATATAAACCAGAAATAGTCTATCATGCTGCAGCACACAAACATGTACCATTAATGGAAGCTAACCCAACTGAAGCCATTAAAAATAATGTTTATGGTACGAAAAATGTTGCTGAAGCTGCTAAGTCTGCAAATGTGAAATCATTTGTAATGATTTCAACTGATAAAGCAGTAAATCCGCCTAATATTATGGGGGCAACGAAACGTCTCGCTGAAATGATTGTAACTAGTTTGAATGAACCAGGTCATACAAAATTCGCCGTTGTTCGTTTTGGTAATGTTCTTGGTAGCCGTGGTAGTGTTGTACCACTGTTTAAGAAACAGATAGCTAAAGGTGGACCAGTTACTGTTACTGATCTTAGAATGACAAGATTCTTTATGACAATTCCTGAAGCTAGCCGTTTAGTGATTCAAGCGGGGACGCTATCTAAAGGTGGAGAACTATTTATCTTAGATATGGGTAAACCGGTTAAAATTGTTGATTTAGCACGAAAAATGATTAAATTAAGTGGATATACTGAAAACGATATTGATATTGTTGAGTCAGGTATGAGACCTGGAGAGAAACTGTATGAAGAATTATTAGTAAGTAGTGAAAAACAGCAAGAGCAAGTATTTGAAAAAATTTTCTTGGGTAAAGTAACACCATACAAGATTGATGAAATTATGAGTTTTGTTAAGAGTGTAGAGCCGTTAACTGGTACTGCTTTGAAAAAAGAAGTTATTAGATATGCACATACTCATAATGGTGAACCCTCAATTGATTCGGAAGGTATGCGTTAATGTATAAAAAATATTTTAAAAGAACAATTGATTTTGTTATTTCTTTAGTAGGCCTTGTACTTTTATCGCCTATTTTTTTAATTATCGCAATTATTGTTAAAGTCGATTCGAAAGGCCCTATTTTCTTTGTACAAAAGCGGGTAAGTATTAATAAAACCTACTTTGGTATTTTAAAATTTAGGACGATGAGAACTGATACACCTGATGTACCTACTCACTTATTGAAAGATCCGGATGCTTTCATTACTCGCTCGGGTAAAATTTTACGAAAAACGAGTCTTGACGAATTACCACAAATTATTAATATTTTAACAGGTAAGATGAGTATCGTTGGTCCTCGACCAGCACTTTGGAGTCAAGAAGATTTAATTAACGAACGTGAAAAGTACGGCGCTAATAACGTTTACCCAGGGTTAACTGGATTAGCACAAATTAGTGGGAGAGATGAATTATCTATTGCTGAGAAATCAAAAATTGATGGTGATTACGTGCAACTTTTATCTTTTTCAGAAGATTTAAAAATTTTTTTTGGAACAATTACATCAGTTTTAAAGAGTGATGGTGTAAAGGAAGGTAAGAGTGATGACTAAACGAGTTTTGATAACCGGTGCACATAGTTATATTGGAGGGGCATTTAAAAGCTGGATTAATAAATCAGAATCGGAAGATATATCAGTTGATATGATGAGCGTTCGAGATGATAAATGGAGAGGAAAAAATTTTGGTCTATATGATGTAGTACTTAATGTTGCGGGTATTGCACATGTATCTTCGGATCCGAGTATGGAGGATCAATATTATAAAGTAAATAGAGATCTCGCAATTAATTTGGCTAAAAAAGCTAAATCTGAGGGAGTGAAACAATTTATTTTTTTATCAAGTATGATAGTATATGGTGAAAAAAATGGACTACAAAATACTAATATAATTACTCGAGAGACAATAATGAACCCAATTGATTTTTATGGTGATAGTAAGCTACAGGCAGATGTAGAAATTCAAAAATTAGCAGACGATAACTTTAAAACGGTTGTTATCAGAACTCCGATGGTTTACGGACCGAATAGTAAGGGTAATTTTCCAAGGCTACTGAAGTTAGCTGAGAAATCCCTGATTTTCCCAAGTATTAACAATGAACGAAGTATGATTTATGTAGATGTATTAACAGAATTTATCAAACAGATAATTATTAATGATGCATCAGGCCTTTATTTCCCTCAAAATAAAGAATATGTTTCTACAAGCGATGTAATCAAAGTAACAAGGAAATTATTAAGAAAGAAAGTATACTTTATCTCTATTTTTAATCCGCTTATTTCTCTATTATCAAGGAAGTTTCGTGTTTTTAATAAAATATATGGTAGTAAAGTTTATGATAAAAAAATTAGCGAGTGCTCTTTCGAATATACATTAGGACTTACATTAGAAAATACGATAACGAAAATTTTAATGGAGGATAAGAAATGAAAAAAGTTTTAATCGTTGCGTCGGTTGCTTCAATGATTGAACAATTTAATATGGATAATATCAGAATATTACAAGAATTAGGATATAATGTGGAAGTTGCAACTAACTTTTATTCCGCTGGAACTATACCAGATGATATGGCTAATTCCTTAAAAAAGAAGCTTGAAGGAAAAAATATAATTTGTCATCAAATTGACTTTTTAAGAGGAATTGGTTCAATAAAAGCAAATAAAAAAGCATATAATCAGCTTGAAAAATTAGCAAGTACAACTACCTATAATTTTGTGCATTGCCATTCACCGATGGGAAGTGTATTAACTAGATTAGTTTTTAAAAATAATAAAGAAACTAAAATTGTTTATACGGCACATGGCTTTCAGTTCTTTAAGGGCGGGCCGAAAAAAGATTGGATATTATTTTATCCTATAGAACGTTACTTATCTAAATATACGGATATTTTAATAACAATCAACAATGAAGATTACTCAATTGGAAAATCTTTTGGTATAAAAGAAGTTTTACATGTGCCTGGCGTTGGAATAAAATGGGAACAATTACGAGAACAATCAACTAATATCGATGAATTGAAAACTGATTTAAAGATAAGTAAGAATAGTAAAGTGATGATTTCTGTAGGTGAATTATCTAAGCGGAAAAATCATATTGTGGGAATAGAAGCAGTAAATAAATTGAAAGATAAAATTGATATTACATATATTATATGCGGTGTTGGAGATCAAAGAGATTTATTAGAAAAAAAAGTGAAAGAGTATGGATTAGAAGAAAAGATTATTTTTACAGGTTATTCTGAAAATATTAAACAATATTTAGATATAGCAGATTTTTCTCTTTTTCCATCTAAACGAGAAGGATTAGGACTAGCGGGATTAGAAGCTATGGCTACTGGTCTTCCATTAGTAAGTACTTACTTAGGGGGGATCAAAGATTACACAGAAAATGGTATCAGCGGGTGTGTAGTGGATGATCCTACTGATATTTCCCAGTTTGTGAAAGCTATAGAAAATTTACTAGGCATCAATGATAAAGAATACGAAAAAATTGTTAAAAACAATATTGAAGTATCAAAAAAATATAGTATTAAGAATGTAAATGAAATTATGTATAGTTTATATTCTAAAATTTAAATTATGCGATGTTGTCTATAAATTGAAAGGATTCGCAATGATTAAAAACACAAAAATAGTATTGATAGCTATATATTTTGGAGAATTACCAAATTATTTTGATTTATGGTTAAAATCAGCGGAATATAATAATGAGATAGATTTTCTAATATATACTGATCAAAATATATCTACAACCATACCGAATGTTAAAATAAAAATAGTCAACTTTAAAGATATTCAAGCGAAAATAAGATCACATTATACATTTCCTATAAAAATTAATAATCCGTATAAGTTGAATGACTACAAACCGGCTTACGGTGAAATATTTGAGGAAGACATCTCGGGATATGATTGGTGGGGATTTGTGGATATTGATACTATATTTGGAGATTTAAAAAAATTTTTATCTGAGGATATACTAAAAAAATATGACAAAATAAATACTCGTGGACATTTTCAAATGTATAGAAATAATAATCAAATTAATAATGCATATAAAATTGATCATCATAAAAAAGGGACGTACAATTATAAGCAGGCATTTACAACTGATGACGCAACTCACTTTGATGAAATTTGGGGAACTGCAAAATTTATGCCCGACACAGATATGAGAATATATGATCCATATAAAGAAAAGGTCTATTATGCTGATATTTGGGTAAAAGCATTTCGATTTATAACACTTGATATTTCTGAGGGAAAACAATATCAAGTGTTTAGATGGCATGATGGGGAACTAGTAATGAATTATATTGATAACGGAAAAATTAAAACTAAAAAGATAGAATATATTCATTTACAAAAAAGAAAAATGCAAGTTGATGTTGAAATATCAAATGATGACCATAGCTTTTTAATTGTACCTAATAAGTTTATAACAGATGAAAAGTTGTCTATTGAAAATATAAAGAAATATAATGAAGGAAAATGGCCTAATGGTATCCGCAGATATTTCCAATATTATATTAAGCAATTATTTAATGGGGAGCTTAAGGCTAGAATACGAAGAATTTGGCTCTAAATATAAGATTGAAAATAGATTAACACTTTTTATCTGAATATTAAAATCACTAATAAATATTAAGGAGAACTTAGTCATGAGTGATAATTTTAAAATTGATTTTGTAGTGACATGGGTTGATGGAAATGATGATATCTGGCGGAATAAAAAAAATAAGTACGCGGGAAACAAAAATTTAAATGCGGATGAACGTTTCAGAGATTATGATATTTTTAAATGGTGGTTTGAAGGTGTAAAAAAATTTGCACCATGGGTAAACCATATTTTTTTAATTACCGACAAACAAGTTCCGAAGTTTCCATTGGACATGAAAAATCTAACAATTGTTGATCATTCTGATTTTATTCCTGAAGAATATTTACCTACTTTTAATTCGAATGTCATTGAAATGAATATTCCAAGAATTAAAAATTTATCGGAACATTTTATCGTATTTAATGACGATACGTTTATAACTAACAAGGTAGATCCAACAGATTTCTTTTCTCAAGATGGGACTCCTAAGGATGTAGGATTAATGGGACTTATTCAACCGTCGGAAGAATTTTCGTTAATACCTTTTAATAATATACTTATTATTAATAAGTGGTTCTCAAAAAATAATATTTTGAAGAAGAATTTCTTTAAAATATTTAATTGGCAATACGGGTTTCAAAATGTAAGAAATTTCTTAGTTTTACCATATAGGTCTGTTCTGGGATGGTATGAACCGCATTTGCCTAGTAGTTTATTGAAAAGTACATTTAAAGAAATATATCAAAAAGAACCAGCTTTGTTAGCCGAACTTAGTAAAAATCGTTTTCGTACTAGAAATGATGTAAATATTTGGTTGGCACGCGATTGGCAACTTTCAAAAGGGAATTTTGAACCACGTAGATTTTCGTTTGGAAAGTTTGAGAAGTTGCCAGAAGATGGAGATTTTTCAAAAATAAAGCGCGCCTTAAAATCCAAGGCAAAAATAGTTGTTATAAACGACATATCGTTACCATTGGAGAGCCTTTCAGAAACGAAAGAACAATTAAGAAAAATATTCGCTGAACACTTTAGCTAATTAGGAGGATCTAATTATGAGTGACGTTGCAATTTTAATGGCTACCTACAATGGTGAAAAATTTTTAATGGAGCAAATTGAAAGTATTAAGAATCAATCATATGGGAATTGGCACCTATTTATTAGAGATGATTTTTCGAAAGATAATACCAGTAAAATTTTAGATAATTTTAAAAGAGATCCTAAAATAACGATACTAGATAGCTCGCTAAATATTAATGAAAAGGGCCAATTAGGAAATTTTGAAATTTTAATGAATAACGTTCCAGACCAGTATGAATATGTTATGTTCTCAGATCAGGATGATGTATGGTATACAAATAAAATTGAGATATCATTAAATGAAATTAGACACCTGCCTAACGAAAAAGTACTGCCTAAGCTTGTATATACGAATTATGACGAGTTTTTTGAAGTAGTGGGGGACGGAAGTGTGAACTACAGTGGTGTAGAAAAGAAAAATAAACCAACATATCAACGTATTTTTCTACATAACTGGTTAATGGGTAATACGATGATTATTAATCGTAACTTATTAGAAATTTCAAAAAACATCCCGATAGAAGCAGTTAATCATGATGCATGGCTTGCATTAGTTGCTGGATTATATGATGGGATTGGATATATAGATAGTGCGACTGATGGTCATAGAATGCATTCATTTAATATTACAAGAGGTGCCGATGCACATAAAAAAAGTACAATTATAAAAAGTAAGTTAATTGATTTAAAAAAATATAAAGTTAAATTTGATCGATTTTCCAAATTGGTTAATGAATTAGAACTACAATTTTCAAATTCGCCTATTAAAATAAAAAAAAGAATTACTATGTTGAAATATTTTGTAGAAAAGAAGGGTATCGAAGCCATAATATTTGGCAAAAAGAATGGTTTTTTTACCAATATTCACGGTCACAATACCTTACTCTATTTGGAGGAAATATTAAGGTTATTCAAAAAATAATGTTAGTATTTACATAAAATTTAATTAAAAATGGAATACAGCATAAGCAAATTTCATTAATTGTTTAAGAAATGACTATCTAGGAGTTTATATGACATATTTATTTGCAATAGTAACCAATTTCTTTTTGGATCATGTTCATGGTAAAAAAAATAATATCATTCCGTTCATTGGAATCGGAATATTAGCATGGCTAGCGGGTGCTGCTAGTAAGATGACGACGACCGATTATCCTAGTTATCTTATTAATTATGATAATAGTTCTTTAGCACCATATAATCACCAATTTGAGTGGGGCTATATGTGGCTTTCTCGAATTTTTGCGGCAAACGGAGTGACATATGCTGATTTTAGATTAATATTATTTATTGTTAGTTTTATTATTTTGACAGTTGCAATATTAAGATTTACAAAGAATTTAGGATCTTTTGTTTGGGTTTTTGCAATTTTTCCTTTTTTTAATGAGGCAACACAGGCACGTAATTTTTTTATGATTTCTATTGCTCTATTAGGGCTAAGTTTTTTACAGAAAAAAAATGTAAAAAATATTATTATTGCCATCGGATTAATCTTATTGAGCGCATCAATGCATTCATCTGGATATATATTTTTAATAATAATTCCCTTAAGCTTTTTGAGCGAAAAATATGTGAAAATTTTTGTACAATTAATTATTGGTTTTTTTGTAATTTTAACAATTGTACAATTTATTCCAGGTTTAAGTGGTTTATTGAAAAATATAATAACGAAAGTTTCATTGCATTCATCTAGGACACAATTGTTTGATAAACTGAACACAAGTTATGCTGCTGGTTCATCAAAAATAATGCTTATAGAAATAGCTTTATCATATTTTTCAATGTTAGGACTTGGATATTATTTTTTGAAAATTAATAGCCTATCAACTGAGATTAAAAATAAATTGAAATTGTTATTCTTAATTTCGTTAACTGGTCTTGTAGCACTCCCATTTTTAGTTATGTCGATACAATATCAACGGTTCCAACGTAACTCTTTCGCACCAATTATAATTGCATACGCGCTAATTAGGGAGCATAAAGATGAGATTGATAGTAGAATATTATTAAAGATTGATTTAATGATGGTGGGGATACTCTTATTAGCTGTTATAGCGTTTTATGGAGTGTTAGTACCACAAGAATTTGTTGACAGTATTCCATATTTAGTACATTGGAAATCGCTTTAGCATTGTCGTTTAAAGAAAAGTAATTAAGGAGTAAATTTTTGAAAAATATAGCTGTGATTATGTCAACGTATAATGGCGAAAAGTACGTCGAGGAACAATTAAATAGTATTATTGAGCAAAAATATAAAAATGAAGATAACATACAGATTTATGTTAGAGATGATGGTTCAACAGATAATACAATAGATATTTTAAAAAGATACGAAAATAAAAATTTGTTAAAAATAATTTATTCAAGCGGAAATATGGGTGTTAAACGTTCCTTTTTTGAATTACTTAGGGTTGTCGATGCTGATTACTATTTTTTTTCTGATCAAGATGATGTTTGGGTTTCAGATAAAATAATGCAATTTATGGATAAATTTGATTTGTTAGACAATAAAATAACACAAGCTATATTTTCAGATCTTATGATTGCTGATAAAAAGGCTGTTTCAACAAATATTAAAATGTCTAAAATGTTAGTAGGCGAAAATTATAATCATTCATTGAATGATTTATTATTCAATTTTAAAGTAACCGGAGCGGCATTAGCAATTAATAAGAAACTAAGAGATGAAGTACTTATGTTAACAGATGAAGATATTGAAAATGTAACAATGCATGATTCAATTATTGCTAAAATCAGCTCAGCAAGTGGGAATTTAACGTACATTGATAAAGTAACGGTTTACTATAGACAACATGAAAATAACGTCATCGGAATTGGTAAGAGTAATGTACACTTGTATGAAGTTTTTCGTAGATTAAAAATAAGATATAAACAATTAGGTCGGATTAAAAAGGAAAATATTGTTCTGTATGAAAGATTTTCTAATATCATTAAAAATGATACTGAAAAAAAAATGCTAGAAGATACATATAAGTTTTATGATACAAAGAATATCTTTAAAAGATATTCTTTGTATCATAAATTTCATAGTTTAATTAATACAACAGCACAAAGAATAATTATATGGTTTGTTTAATAGAGAGTGATTAGGTGGTTACTATCAATTTAATAAAAAAAAGTTTTAGGCGTAATTTTATTACGGCATATAATATGATAAAGTATATGAAAAATAAGATGAACTACGGAAATAAAAGGTATAAACAAGTAAAAATAATTGAAGAAAAAACTGATTTTATTAATAGCGTGTCATTAGTGGCAATTATTAAAAATGAAGCACTATACGTTCAAGAATGGATTGAATATCATAAAATTATTGGTATATCAAAATTTTATATTTATGATAACGAATCTACTGATAATTTAAAAGAAATTTTAGAACCGTATATTAAAAGTAAAGTGGTTGAATATATCTATTTTCCGGGTGATAAGCAACAAATACCAGCATATCTGGATGCTGTCGAGCGCTGTAAGACAGAAACAAAATGGCTATTAACACTAGATTTAGATGAATATTTAGTATTAATTGATGAAAAAAATATTGATTCTTTTTTAAATGAATTTAGTGAAAACGTTGCTCAAATTGAAATTGGTTGGGTGATGTTCGGCTCATCTAATTTGATTAAAAAATCAAATGGATTAGTTACTGAGACATTTTTAAATAGATCAAAAAATGATATTATTTTAGATTCAAAACCTATCGTAAATCCTAGATTAGTAATTGATATGAGAATACCACATTGGTATGATGTGGCCGGTAAAACGACTGATGAAAACGGAAATAGGTTATGGGGATATCCATGGACAAATGAAAAAAGACCTAAAATTGTATCAAGGGAACACGTGAGGGTTAATCATTACTATGCAAAATCACTTGAAGAATTCGAGAATAAAGTAAAAAGAGGATATGCTGATCAAAGTAATGATATAAAAGAACGTAGTTATCTTGATTTTAAGAAGCACGATATTAATGATGTCTATGATAACGGCATGTTAAAGTACACGGATAAAATTAAAACAGAAATTAAACGTGTACAAGAACTTAACAGATGAGGGTAAGTGTGATGTATGAATAATAATTCTCGAACTGGTATAGCAGCTAAAAATACATCAATCGCTGCACTATCGCAAGTAATAATGTTAGTTTTGAAGTTTGCATTGCAGACAGTATTTATTAAAACTCTTGGTGCCGATTACATGGGAATCAATGGGCTATATGCTAATGTGTTGAGTTTTCTATCCTTTGCTGAATTAGGGATTGGTGGGGCGATAACGTACTCACTGTACGATCCTCTTGCTACTAGTAATCATGGTGAAATTGCTGGTGTCATGAATTTATTTAGAAAAGTGTATAATGTGATTGGTATCGTAATTTTGATTATGGGTTTAGCATTTACTCCATTTATAACTATTTTAATGAAGGGCGGTAGTCCTGTACCATTTCCGCGAGTTATGTTTGTACTATTTTTATTAAATACGGTTGTTAGTTACTTTTTTACGTATAAACGTTCCTTATTAATTGCAAATCAAGAAGGATATAAGGATAGTTTAAATAGATTAATTTTTACGATAATGCAGACAGTATTACAAATTATCTTTTTACTTTTATTTAGACAATATGTTTGGTACTTAGTAATCCAAATAATTATAACATTGTTATCTAACTTGAGAATTTCAAAACTTGTTGATAGGGAATTTGAATTTCTTTCCGAAATGAAAACTGTTAAAGTAAATCCTAAAGTCATCAACTATATGAAGAAAAATATATTTGGGACTGTTTCTTCAAAAATTGGTACTATATTAGTTTTTGGAACGGATAATATATTAATATCGGCATTTTTAGGCGTTAGATTAGTAGGAATATATTCTAATTATATGCTGATTGTAAATAGTATTTCCAGTGTGTTGACACAAAGTATCTCTGCTGTCACAGCTGGATTAGGTAATCTAGGAGTAACGGAGGATGAAGATTATCAAGAAGTTGTGTTTTATCGTTATATGTATATAAATGCCGGTATTACATCAGTTATTGCTATAACGTTATACGCAGTTATTGAATCTTTTATTAAATTTTGGATAGGATCAAATTACGTCTTATCGAACTTTACCGTGTTACTTATTGTTATAAATTTTGTACTTGTTCAATTTAGACAGACTGTATTAAATTTTATTGGTGCACGTGGATTATTTTGGCCAATGAGATATAAATCACTACTTGAAGCTGTAGTTAATATGATAGTTTCAATTCTTTTGTTAATGACAACAAATCTCGGCATTAATGGTATATTAATTGGTACAATAGTAAGTAATATTGGAATTAATTTATGGTGGGAACCACTTATCTTATTCAAATATGGATTCAAACGTAGTATGAAAAAATATTATCTTAAATATTTTGGTTATATGGGAATAATTGGAATAGAATTAGGAATAATTTCGTATTTACTAAAAATTATTGTAATTCAAGGGATTTTCAGTATTTTGATAGCATCTGCTGTTGTATTTATTCTAGCAAGTACATTATTCTATTTCTTATTTATTAGATATGACGAAACAAATTATGTTAAAAAATTGGTTTTAAGAAGGATATTAAATAAATAATGATTTTTATTTTTAAAAGCTGTGTTAAGTAGTTATTGTAGCTACCATTTACAAAAATTAATTAGAATATTTTAGGAGGAAAAGTGTATGAAGGGAATAGTTTTAGCCGGAGGTAGTGGGACTCGTTTATATCCATTGACACGTGCATCAAGTAAACAGCTGATGCCGATTTATGATAAACCAATGATCTATTATCCAATATCAACATTAATGTTGGCAGGTATCAAGGATATTCTAATTATTTCTACTCCTGAAGATACGCCACGTTTTCAAGAATTATTGGGCAACGGTTCTGAATTAGGCATTAATTTAGAGTATGCCGTTCAACCTACACCAGATGGATTAGCAGAAGCATTCATTATTGGTGCTGATTTCATTGGTAATGATAGCGTTGCGCTCATCTTAGGTGATAATATTTATTATGGTCCAGGTATGACTAAGATGCTTGAACGGGCTGCAAATCAAACTGAGGGGGCTACCGTATTTGGTTATCAAGTGCGTGATCCCGAGCGTTTTGGTGTTGTTGAATTTGATGAGAGCCATAAAGCAATTTCGATTGTTGAAAAACCGGATCACCCTAAAAGTAATTTTGCAGTAACAGGCTTATACTTTTATGATAATTCAGTTGTTGATATAGCAAAAAATATTAAGCCGTCACCACGTGGCGAACTTGAAATTACGGATGTTAACAAGGTCTATCTTGAAAAAGGAAGACTACATGTTGAAATTATGGGACGTGGATTTGCTTGGCTTGATACAGGGACACATGCAAGTTTACTTGAAGCAGGGCAGTTTATTGAAACTGTTCAAAGAATGCAAAATATGCAAGTAGCTAATTTAGAGGAAATCGCCTATCGAATGGGTTATATTTCACGCGAACAATTAATTGATCTAGCACAACCACTCAAAAAAAATGATTATGGACAGTACATGTTACGTATCGCAGAAGAAGAGGATAAAAAGTAATGGGTAAATTAAAAGTATCAACAACAAAGTTACAAGATGTTAAGATTATTGAACCAGCAGTATTTGGTGATAATCGCGGCTTTTTTACGGAGTCATATTCAGACAAAGATTTCAAAGAAGCTGGAATAGATATTGATTTTATCCAAGATAATCATTCATTATCAACACAAGCTGGCGTTTTAAGAGGACTTCATTTTCAACGTGGAGAAGCTGCACAAACTAAATTAATTCGGGTCGTGACAGGGGCAGTACTAGATGTTATTGTCGATGTTCGAAAAGGTTCACCTACTTATAAACAGTGGGAAGGATATATTCTTTCTGCAAGTAACCATCGCCAATTATTAGTTCCTAAAGGGTATGCCCATGGATTTGTAACATTAACAGATGATGTTAATTTCCTTTATAAATGTGATGGTTACTACAATGCAGCAGCAGATGGTGGGATTTCATTTAAAACTCCTGAACTAAATATTGATTGGCCTATTGATTTTGACCAAGCAATTACATCTGAAAAAGATGCTGCACAACCAACGTTTACAGAGTTTGAAAAAGACAATCCGTTTGTGTATGGAGAAATCTAAATAGGAGAGGTGTTTTTAAATGAAAAATATTATTGTAACAGGTGGGGCCGGATTTATTGGTTCTAATTTTGTCCATTATGTGGTTAATAACCACCCAGATGTTCACATTACCGTGTTAGATAAATTAACTTATGCAGGAAATAAAGAAAATTTAGCTGGACTACCTGCTGATCGTGTTGAGCTAGTAGTGGGAGATATTACTGACGCTAAACTAGTTGATGAACTTGTTAGCAAAACAGATGCGGTAGTACATTACGCTGCAGAAAGTCACAATGATAATTCTTTAAAAGATCCATCACCTTTTATTCAAACTAATATTATCGGAACATATACATTGCTAGAAGCTTGTCGTAAATACAATGTCCGCTACCATCATGTTTCAACTGATGAAGTGTATGGAGACTTACCATTACGCGAAGATTTACCCGGTCATGGGGAAGGTGAAGGTGAAAAATTCACACCTGAAACACGTTATAATCCAAGCAGTCCATATTCATCAACAAAGGCTGGATCAGATTTATTAGTTCGTGCATGGGTGCGTTCATTCAATTTACAGGCAACAATTTCAAATTGTTCCAATAATTATGGACCATACCAACATATTGAGAAGTTTATTCCAAGACAGATTACTAATGTTTTGAGTGGAATCCGGCCTAAGTTATATGGTTCTGGTAAAAATGTTCGCGATTGGATTCATACTAATGATCATTCAAGTGCTGTCTGGGCTATTTTAAATAAGGGTCGTATTGGTGAAACTTATTTGATTGGTGCGGATGGTGAACAAGATAATAAGGCTGTTTTGGAGTTGATTTTAGAATTAATGGGTCAACCTAAAGATGCTTATGATGTCGTTAAAGATCGCCCAGGACACGATTTACGATATGCTATTGATTCATCAAAATTACGTGAAGAGCTTGGTTGGAATCCTGAATTTACTGATTTTAAATCAGGATTACAAGATACGATTGATTGGTACCGAAATAATGAAAATTGGTGGAAAGCTGAGAAAGATGCAGTTGAAGCAAATTATGCAAAAAATGGACAATAATAACTAAGAATGGACTTAAGTCCATTCTTTTTTTGAAGGAGCTAATTATGAAAATATTAATTACGGGTGTAAATGGTCAATTAGGAACAGAATTAAGTCATTTATTAGATGAAAAAAAGATTGTATATACAGGAACTGGTTCTAAAGATTTAGATATTACTGACTCAAAAGCAGTTAATAATTATTTTTTAGATAATCGCCCAGAAATTGTCTACCACTGTGCAGCTTATACAGCTGTTGATAATGCTGAAGAAGAACCTGGTAAAGCTATTAATGAACAAGTTAATGTTATAGGTACTCAGAATATTGCCACAGCAGCAGAATCTGTGGGTGCTACGTTAGTTTACATTAGTACTGATTATGTATTTGATGGGACTAATGATCAAATGTATACAGAAAAAACACCCACT
This sequence comes from Dellaglioa sp. CoH-55-MRSF-9, assembly GCF_056782155.1. The sequence continues at coordinate 138,492 of NZ_JBXAYG010000003.1, forward strand.
GCGCCTAAAAATGAATATGGTCGGACGAAGTTAGCTGGAGAAGAAGCCGTTGCTAAAATAATGAGTAAGTATTATATTATCCGTACATCATGGGTTTTTGGCGAATATGGAAAGAACTTCGTCTATACGATGCTAAACTTAGCTAAAACTCATGATCATCTGACTGTTGTTAGTGATCAGGTTGGACGGCCAACTTGGACTAGAACGCTGGCTGATTTTATGTTATATGCAGTTCAAAAAAATATTCCTTATGGGTTATATCAGCTTTCTAATGATAATTCATGTACTTGGTATGAATTTGCTAGTGAGATTTTAAAGGATGAAGTAGTTGAAATAAGTCCAGTAACGTCTGAAGAATATCCACAAAAGGCATACCGACCTAGACATTCAGTTATGGATTTGAGTAAAGTTAAAGCAACGGGATTTGAAGTACCAAGTTGGCAAGATGCTTTACATGAATTTATGGCTAAAATTGAAGTATAGAAAAGGGGAGTTTTCTAGTGATTTGAGAAATTGAATCATTAGAAGTCACTCCTTTTTATTTTCACCCAATTTAATGCTAACATAGTACCAAGGAGATGATTCAAATGACAATACCATTAGGATTAAAGGCGGGAACTGACCCAATTCAACTCCATGATCGGTTACAACATAATCCAGATATTTTTGAATTCTATCTAAATGAATTTGATGTTTCTGGAGATGGATTAAAACGATTATCAGATGAGATTGATGAGGTGAAGGCAACTACGAAGAAGATTGTCATGCATCATCCAATGAAGGTTGGTGAACAATCTGTTGAATTAGCCGTTTCCGAAACAGCTGATCCTAGGTTATATCGTTTTGTTAGAGAAAGTACTGAGACATTGATTCAGCTCGCAAAAGATAAATCAATTCAAACCCTCATTCATGGTTCATATAATCGACAAACGCCAACAATTATTGCTGAATATCCTAATTTTGAGGTTGCGGAATCAGCGTTATTTAATCGGATGGATTATTATCAAAAATATGGACAAAATAACGTCATGTTTGAGAATTCGATTTCTGATTTATTTTATTATGGGTCTGAAGAGATGGATCAGTTTATTCTACAAAAAGGGTATCGCTTAGCATTTGATACATCGCATGCCTTTATTAAACAAGCAGGTAGTAATACTGACTTACAAGCGAGTTTGAAACGGTTAATGCCAAATATCGTCCATTATCACTTAGTCGATTCAATGGGTAAATTTCATGATAGTTTAACTTTAGGAAAAGGCAAGATTGATTGGAAGTTAGCATATCCTTTGCTTAATCCAAATGCAACGACTATTTACGAAATTGATTTAGAAAATCAAAATGATTGTCGCGAAATGTTGGAAAGTCATGAATATCTACAAAATTTAATAGAAAAATAACCATTGGTTTTGAACTTTCAAAATCAATGGTTATTTTTTTCGGTTATCAAACCAGTAGAGTAAACACCCTAGTACTAACACGATAACGCCGAATAAGATGATTTTCCAATTAAAACTTAACAGTAAGTAAAGTGAGATAATTAATGCAAGGCTTGGAATAATTGGACCACCTGGTAATTTGAAACCTTTTGGTAAATTTGGATCATTATTGAATTTAAATGTTGCTAGAATTGTTGGTACATATTGGACAAACGATGCAAAGACAATGCATGATACTAAGAATAAATAACTACCGCTAAGTAGCAGGAGGATGCTTGTGATAGATGTCACAATGATTGCGATAACCGGTGTATTGTGTTTACTTTGCTTACCGATTATTTTTGGTAAAAGCTGATGTTCATTTGCTAGCGATGCAGCCACAATAGGTGTATTGAATGATACTGAGATGGCAACCCCAAGAATAGAGATCAACATCCCAATGATAATGATCATATAACCCCACTGACCAAAGATACTTTTGAATGCCGCAGCAATTGGTAATGAGTACGATCCTAAGTTAGGGCCAAGGATACCCACGGCAACCGTTTGAAGTAAAACATATAATAAAGTCACCGTTGCAATAACGCTTAATAGTGCTTTCGGAATATTCTTTTCCGGATTATCCATTTTAGCAGCAGCAATCGGTAAAAATGAAAAGCCAGTATACATATAAAAAATGACACCAAATGCTGTATTAAATTTCGTAAATAACTGAGTGTTACTGTGAATATCAGTCGGAATCATGGGCGTAAAATGAGCATCCTTAATGAAGAAAGCACCGACAATAATAAAGAGTAACATGATAAATACTTTAGCTGCAGAAGACAGATTGTCTGCGAAATCTAGAATAGCTGTTCCAAAATAATTAATGATGCCTAGAATAATGACTAAGGCAATTGCTGAAACATCATAAATAAGCGTTTGTTGTAATGCTGGAAAAAGTATTTTTAAGACAGTTAGTAACGCAGCAATTTCGGCTGACAAAGTCACTACGCCTAATATCCAAGTAAATATACCAACTTGAAAACCAGTAAATTTACCGAATGCATTATAGGCATATAACCAAGCCGCACCATCTTCCGAAAATTTACTTGCTAGTGTTGCGTAACAGAGCACAATCATGGTGACTGCTAATGCTGCAGCGATAATTGTAAAGATACTGAGTGGTCCAATATCATTATAAATTTTACCAGATAATAAGAAAATCCCCGATCCAATAATACCGTTAATTCCTAACAAGAAAACCGTGAAAAACGTCATTTTTTTATCTTCTATTTTATTCATTACAATCCCCCTAAATTTTAGAATAGCCAATATGATGTTAAAAGGCAATTGATAGGTGCTATGAGGGTACAAAAAAAGCCAACAATTAAGTTGGCTTTTACGGTTAAACTAAATCGTTTGTGTAGATTGGTGTTTCAATGGTTTCAACAAATTGTGCTGAGATAGGGGTTACGAACATTTTTTCGTTATCACGATGGAATAAATCAGAACCTGTAATGTCATCCATGGCTTTCTTAACGGTTGCTGGATCTAAATCTGTATTAACGTAACGTAATTTCATATGGCGCGTTTTACCCGCTTCATTTTTAAATGCTAAATCTAATTGTTTCATATAATTTCCTCCTTAGGTTTGATTAAGCTAAAAGACTTGATTCTGTGCGGATGGTCATTTTAACGGTGTTATCACCAGTTAATGAAGCAACTGTAGCGCCGAGTTGTGCAATAGCTTCGTTAGAGGCATTTTCAGTAATGTTAGCGAATGAACGTTTACGTTCAGAGCCGTCAGAACTTAATCCCTCAACGATAACGTTTGTTTTTACCCAAGTTTTACTCATATATGTTCTCCTTTGTGTGTCTATATTTGATAAGTGCCGCGACGCCTTACATAGATAATAAAGAATCGGTTAACCATTTTGTAAAGCAAATACTGATATTTATTCTTGATTCATTTGAGCAATGACTAAAAGTACTTTCCGACCGACGCTATTACGCCAGTTATAGGCTGTTTGACGGCTAACATGATGACTGGCAGCAATTTCTGTGACTGTTTTGTGTCTAATATAACAATCGACTAGATAATGTTGTTCGGCGTTTGAACAGAGGTCATAGAGTGATTTAAAAAGGTGTTCTGTAAATAATTTTTCAGCGATAGTATCTTGTGTTTGGAGGGTTAAATCAATGATGGAATCAGTTGGATTAGTTGAATCATCCTTATTAGGTTCTAAATGCGTTTGTTGATTAGATTGTCGATTAATTAAATCAAGAAGTCGCCAGTAGACACGTTGATAGGCGTAAACCATGAAAGTTTGTTCATTATCTTCAATAGTTTTAGGGTATTGGTCATATGCAGCGCTGAATGCTAATCGTGCTTCTTGTACGAAATCGTCATATGAAGCATGCGATTGATTAATCGACATTCTTTTTAGAACACCAAAGATAAGTTTTTCACGGTCATTTTTCAGTAGAAAAGCTAGACCTGGGTTTATTTGATTTGACATATTAGTAGAGTTGCCTCGTTTCTTTTAAGATCCCTTGGCCAAGGTTCTTAATTAGAATACGAGGTTATTCAATTTTAAAATAGACGACGAAATGAGCGTATTTATGGGTTTTTGATGAGCATTTAAGAATTAAAGGTAGACTATTAATTTTCTTAAGATAAACTTAACAATTAGACTTAAGTTCACACAAGATTAGTTACAATTAAATCTGTAACATAGGATAAGTTGTTAAATGAAAGTAAGAAAAGGAGTAGGCTATTGAACTTGGAGAATGAATTAGAACGGGATTTTAAAGAAATTATAGATTATCCAGAAACACGCTTATTGACTGTTGGGTCTCAATATTGGCGAAACTTGTTGGAGAATCATCCAATAATAGACGTTACGGATGATCATTTTTTTACAGAACATGGAATTGTAACGGATAACTATCAAGTGAACATGGAGACAACTTTGTATATTCACCATATAACACACAGACGGGATGATTTACGATCCATTATTTTTGATAAGCATAAAGATATTTTATTATGTAAATACACAACAACAAATTTTGTGAATCGCTTGATTAATGAAAAAATTCTAACTTTTGTCGCAATGCGTGCGATTGTGTCATTAGTTGAAAAGAAACAAGCTCTACCTTACACATGTGGTATGTATCAGTTATTTCCAGATAGTGGGCCATCAAAACGGGATGCCTCATGGACGGCAGGACACCATCTTGCTAATATTTCCGATGTAGAAAATGGAACTGATTTATTTTTCAACAATGGATTAAGAATTAGAGTTCAAAGTAAGTATTCGCAATTTCTAAAGCAATTAAATTTAGCGCATCTTTTTACAGATATTCAAGTTTCTTTGGCCAGTAAAATAGCTGCAGAACTTGGTTTTGAAAATCCAACACCCCAATTTAGATATCATGATGCTATCTTATCTTTAGTTCAGAACAGACGTGATACCTATGTGGATAAAATAGATTTCATTAAGGAAGTTAAGCATTTATTAGCCATCTACACGTTGAAAGGGTATTCTGATGAATCACCTGACGACTCAATTATCAAAAAAACGTGTAGTTGGGCGCATACTAATAGAGGCATTATGCGTTACTAATTGTAATCATAATGTAACGGAAAAAGGCGTTATTAGACATGCAAATTTGATATAATTAAAGCTGATAATTTCGGAAAAATAGGGGGAAATATGAAAAATAAAAAGTTGTTAACAAAATTAGTTACGGTAACATTTGTTGCTATTACGGGATTTAGCTCAATAAACTTACCAATTGGGAATCAAAGTAAAAATGAATCAACAGTTACGGCAGCCACGACTGCCCAAACAAAGGCTCTCATTGAAAAGAATGGACCAACGATTCAAGCAGTGTCAAAAGATAAAAACTTGTATCCATCAGTGATGCTATCACAGATGATTCTTGAATCTTCTTGGGGTCAAAGTACGTTGGCAAAAAAGGCTAATAATTTTTTTGGTATGAAGGGTGCCTATAAGGGACAATCATATTCAGTTAAATCATTGGAATATAATAGCAAAGGGAAAGCTTATTATGCGGTGTCTAAATTTAAAAAATACCCAAATGCTAAAGCATCTATTCAAGATTATGCCAACCATTTACGTAACGGTGTAAGTTGGGATGCTAAGTATTACTCAGGTACATGGCGTGAAAAAGCTAGTACTTATCAAAAAGCAACAGCATCATTGAGTTTAAAATACTCGACAAGTAGTGCCTACGGTAAAAAATTAAATAACTTAATTTCTAGATATAATTTAGCTAGTTTAGATAATACCGTTAAAGTCGCTTATAATGGCGCAGCCGGTTCTGAAACAGTCAAAGTAGCTAATACTGGTTACCGTCTTTACAATCATGTTAAAGGAACAGCAGGTAGTCGTGATAAAGGTGCGGCTGCTAAGTTGACAGGTAAGACAGTCTATGCGGACATGCGTGGCGTAAAAGAAGGTAGCACAACTTGGTATCGAGTAAGAGTTAAAGGCACATCAACGAAGTATTGGATCTATAAACAAGCATTAAAATTAAGAAAAACAAGTTATTCTACAGTAAAAAATACAGGAAATTTTAATAATAAATCATATCAGTTACATAATCATGTTTATAATTCAGATTATTTATCTAAAAAGACAGGTCAATCAAAAACACATAATAATAGAACTTATACAATTAATAAAAAAGCGATTATTACTGATTACAATGGGTCTAAATCAACGATGTACCGAGTCAAAATTGGATCTACTAATCATTGGGTCTATAAGGGAGCCATTAATAAACATTAATTTATTAGGTTGTTGAACTAATATTGCTAAGGGATAGCAATAAAAAAATAGGAGAGTTATTGAAAATGCAGAAAAAAATAGTAATGGGTTTTGCCATTGTTTTGGGGATTGTAGCGGCTGGATTAATGAATCAATCAGTTTCGGCTTCATCAAAGGTAAATAATTATATACATTCTCAACATATTGCACCAAATGAGATTACAAGTGCTATCTGGGGTGGTTTTCCAACCGATGATATGACTTATCGTCAAGGTAAACCAGAAGGTGTTGTTGTTCATGAAACAGCTAACCCATCATCTACCATATATGGTGAAATGGCTTTTATGAAAGCCAATTATGGTAATGCATTTGTGCACAGTTTTGTTGACGATCATAATATTATTAATATTGCAAAAACGAACGTCATGTCATGGGGCTCTGGTCCTAAAGGTAACCAACGTTTCGTGCAATTTGAAGAAACGCGTGTTCATAGCAAGTCGGCATTTGCACGAGAAGTTAATAATGCCGCCTACTATACTGCCTATATTTTACAACAATATGGGTTGAAACCAAGTTTAGCAACTGCTAGCAATCATGGAGCGGGCGCAACAGTTTGGGCACATGCAGATGTCAGTAAGTATTTAGGTGCAACTGATCATGGTGATCCAGTTGGTTACTATAGCGAATCTGGTAATAAATGGTTTAATGAGTCATATTCAATGTCAGACTTGTATGATTTAATCAAAGAATACTACACACAATTAGGTGTGAAGGTCGCATATCACAGTGCAGCTGGATCAGAAACTGTTCAGATGAATAATACAAGTTACCGTCTTTATAACCATGTTAAAGGGACGGTCGGCGCAGTCGATAAAGGTTCAAGCAGCAAGTTAAGCGGTAAAACATTGTATGCAGATATGCGTGGTGTTAAAAATGGTAGCACTACTTGGTATCGCGTCCGTGTTAAAGGGACATCCACAAAATATTGGATCTATAGTGACGCCTTAAAATTAAGAAAAGTAAGTTACTCACCAATGAATGTTTCAGCTAAATTTAATGGTAAGTCATATCAGTTACATGATCATGTATACAATTCAGATTATCTATCTAAAAAGACAGGTGATTCAGCCAATTATAAAAATAGAACATATACAATTAATCAAAAAGCCGTTATAACTGATTATAATGGTGCTAAATCAACGATGTATCGTATTAAAATTGGTTCAGATGATCATTGGGTTTACACAGGAGCAGTCAATAAGGATGCACTAGTTAATTTAGAAATGCATAGTGCATCTGGTTCAGAAACTGCAAAAGTTAATAGTAATAAATATATGCTTTATAACTCAGTTAAGAACTCTACTGATAATACGGTTAACTATGGTTCTTCAACACAATTAACTGGGCAAACAGTGAAATTATTAGCTCGAGCAGAAAATAGAAGCCAAGGAACAACTTGGTATCAAATTAAATCAGGATTAAATAAATATTGGGTTTATTCAAAGGCCTTAACATTTAATCAATCAATTACTTATAAGTCACTTAAACAGACTGGAACCGTAAGTACGACAAGCACTTACTACTTGCATAATCATGTTTATAATTCAGCATATTTATCAGTAACAACAGGAAGAGCAAGTGATGCTACAATTAGAGGTAAAGCAGTTAATGTAGATTGCATGGCTACAATTAAAGAAAATGGTAAAGAAGATTCATATATGTACCGTTTTACAGTTATTGAAACAGGAAAGACCTATTGGGCTTATGGTAGCGTCTTAGTTGGTCGAACGAATAGTTAAAGCAAAAAAAGAAGCCATTTTATGGCTTCTTTTTTTGCTTTATTTTCCTGAAGAACGACGTGATAATTTAACGACGGCTTCAACTTTTGATGTTTGTGGGAACATATCAACGGGTTGAATATAATCAACGCGGTATGATTTTGTTAACAATTCTAAATCTTTTGCGAGTGTCGATGGATTACATGATACATAAACAAATTTTTTAGGACGACTCTTATTGATGGCTTCAATTAATTGATCATCTAAACCAGTACGTGGTGGATCAACAACTAGGGCATCAGGTACGAAACCTTCTTCCAACCATTTAGGTAAGATATCTTCAGCTTTACCAACTTCATATGTGGTATTTTCTTGATGTGATAGAACAGCATTTTCTCGTGCATCTTCAATCGCTTCAGGTGTTGTATCCATACCGCGAACTTCTTTAGCACCATGGGCAACATAAAGGCCAACGGTACCAACACCACAGTAAGCATCAACTAATGATTCATTTTTATCTAAGTTAAGAGCTTTATTGATTTCATCGTATAAAACGCCAGTTTGAACTGGGTTTAATTGGAAGAAAGCACGTGCTGATAATTTGAATTTCATTTTACCAAGACGTTCCATGATGAAGTCTTGGCCAGCGATATTAATGGTTTCGTCACCCCAAATAAGTGATGTTTCACCTTTGTTGATATTTTGCATGACAGAAGTAACCATAGGTAATTCTTCTAAGATATGCATAACTAGTTCACGTTTCTTAGGTAATTTTGCCGAGTTTGTGATGAAGGTTAATTGAACCTCACCGGTATCAAAAGATTCACGAACAACAAGCGTTTTGATAATACCTGATTTAGCTTCTTCATTGTAAATAGGAATTCCGAGTTCCTCTAATAACGCAACAACGTGACGAATAACAAGCATTGTTGTAGGACGTTGCGTACTGAATTCTTTTAAGTCTACTAAATCATGACTCTTTGGTTTGTAAAGTCCAGCGATGACGTGACCATCTTTTTCGCGAACTTGGAATTGCGCTTTATTACGGTATTCATATGGATTTTGCATACCGATAGTTTCTTTTAAATCATAGTGTTCATAACCACGCGGTTTATATCTTTCTAAAGATTGTACGATAACATCTTTTTTGAAAGCTAATTGGCCTTTGTAGTTTAAATGTTCTAATTCAATTCCGCCGACTTCACTGTATGTTGCGTCTTTTGGTTCAACGCGAACAGGACTTTGTTTACGAATTTTATGAATTTTAGCGTTGATATAAGAATCTGCAACACTAGTGACTTCTGCTACAACGACTTCGTCTGGAAGAGCACCAGGTACGAATGTAATCTTACGTTTGTAATAGCCGATGCCTTCACCATTAATACCTAAGCGTTTAATAGTTAAAGGAAAACGTGAACCGGCTTCAATTTCTGATCCAAATTCTTGATTGTCTGACATATTTTTATAAACTCCTTATTGCTTTTTTCTTATTATAACACAGGAATATTGGCATTTTGGCAGTTCAAAGATATAATAACAAGATAAGCATTTAAAGGAGTCTATATGACAAAAAAAATCACAAAAATAACCACACAAAAACGTGCTGGACGATATAATGTCTTTCTGGATGAAAAATATGCTTTTCCAATTGGGGAAGAAGTTCTTATTTCATTTCATCTTGCTAAAGGGATGGAATTAGATGAGGCATTAATTAAACAAATTGCTGATGCAGATGATCGTTCAAAAGCGTATTCAAAAGCGTTAAACTATTTATCAACGCAAATGCGAACCGTAAAAGAGATTAAGGATTATTTGAAGAAACATGAAATTACGGAAGACGCGATTGAAGAAACAATCGAAAAGTTATATGAATTTAGATTAGTAAATGATCTTGAATATGCTAAAAGTTACGTTAGAACAATGATGCACACGTCGGATAAAGGACCAACAGTCATTCGCCAAAAGTTACGATTAAAAGGTGTTGCAGCTGAAAGTATTGATGAAGCCTTAGAAGAATTTCCAGTTGATGACCAATTAGAAAATGGAATTAAAGTCGCCGAAAAATTAGTTAAGCATTACCACGATCAATCGTTTAGTAATTTAAAGAACAAGGTTCGTCAGGCATTAATGACTAAAGGCTTTAAGTCTGATGACATTTCACAAATAATGGATGCCTTAGAACTTGAAATTGATCCCGAAGCCGAATGGGATGCACTTGTTAAACAAGGGGATAAAGTCTGGAAACGGCAACGTCGCTTGGAAGGTAGTCAGCGCGCCATGAAAGTTAAACAGGGGCTATTTCAAAAAGGGTTTCAGTTTGATGATATTAATGAATATATTGAGCTGAAAGAACAAGATGAGGCGCTTGAATGATAATGTGGGATGACGCAAAAATCACAGCTTTTCAAGAGGCATTGTTAACTTGGTATGATAGTGAAAAAAGGGATCTTCCTTGGCGCAGAGACCATGAACCCTACCATATTTGGGTATCAGAAATTATGCTCCAACAAACACAAGTAAATACGGTTATTCCGTACTATGAACGATTTATGGAATGGTTTCCGAGTGTTGAAAATTTTGCTAATGCGCCAGAAGAACGTATTTTAAAAGCATGGGAAGGACTCGGTTACTATTCAAGAGTTCGAAACATGCAAAAAGCAGCAAAACAAGTTGTTCAAGATTATTCTGGGCAATGGCCGCAAACAGCTAAGGAACTGCAAAATTTAGTTGGAATTGGGCCATATACTGCCGGAGCAATCGCAAGTATTGCTTTTAACGAAGTTGTTCCTGCCGTTGATGGTAATGCTTTTCGTGTATTTTCACGCTTATTTGAGATAGAAGATGATATTGCGAAACCACAGACCCGACTTATTTTTGAAAAAGTCATTCAACAAATTATTTCTAAAGAAAGACCTGGAGACTTTAACCAAGCTGTCATGGATTTGGGTTCAAGTTACATGAGTGCTAAGAATCCAGATTCTGAACATTCTCCAGTTAAGTCGTTTAATCAAGCTTATTTAGATGGTAAAGAACTTGATTATCCAGTGAAATCAAAGAAGCCGCGACCAGTTGAAATGCCCTATATTGCTTTGATAATTGAAACAAAAAAAGGGTATTTATTTGAGAAACGTTCTAGTAAAGGGATGCTCGCAAATTTATTAGCGTTTCCTTTAATTAAGCTGGAAGAACTGGAAGACAAACCAGGAGACGTGTTATTAACGGATGATTTAGTTATAAAATTAGGCCAATGGAGCCAAGATAATTTGAACCATAAGTTGATTTTTTCAGCATTAGAAGGTTCCGTCGTAAAACATACCTTTACCCATCAAAAATGGTTAATTGAATTATTTACCGTGAAAAGTAAATCGTTTGACTTAAGTTATTTTCCTGGCGAATTCATACTTGAAAAAGATTTTGACCAGATTGCAGTTCCTAAAGTACAACAAAAAATTTGGGACAAATATATCAGCCTTTCTTCAAATAAATTTTAGTAAAATAGTTCTTTTTTTGGTATAATATTCATGCAATCGATGTAAAATGCACTACGTGTTTAGAAAGTGGGTTTTGGTAGAGATGAGTAATCAGTCAAAGGAGCCTAAAGAGGGCGACTTCATTACCATAAAGAGTTATAAACACGACGGTAGTTTGCATCGAACATGGCGTGATACGATGGTGTTGAAAACAAGTGAGAATATGATTATTGGGTGTAATGATCATACATTGGTGACCGAAGCAGATGGCCGGCGATGGGTGACCAGAGAACCAGCAATTATCTTTTTTCATAAACACTATTGGTTTAATATTATAGCCATGATACGTGATAACGGCGTTTCTTATTATTGTAATTTGGCTTCACCAGCCACGTTAGATAAGGAAGCTTTGAAATATATAGATTATGATTTAGATGTCAAAGTTTTCCCAGATGGTGAGAAACGGTTATTGGATGTAGATGAATATGCAGAACACGGGAAAAAATGGGAATATTCTGACGATATCGATAAGATATTGAAGTATAACGTCCGAACACTTGTGGACTGGATAGATAACGGGAAAGGGCCATTTTCTAAAGAATATATAGATATCTGGTACAATCGTTACCTCGAACTAGCGGAACGTGAAAATAATAAATAAAAAGGATAATTCTGAATTTTAAGTAGAATTATCCTTTTTATTTACTATTTTAGTGAGGTATTTTCTAATAAATTGAGCAGTATGGTAATATATAGATAGTTTAGCAACGGAATAAAAGGAAAACTAGACGAAATAATATAATTAATGAATGGATGAAAAAATGGCTACTAAAGCGAATATAAAAGATGTTGCAAGTAAGGCAGATGTTTCAATCGCAACTGTATCACGTTTTTTGAATGGTAAAACAGAGCGTATGTCTAAAGAGACAGCATTGAAAGTCCAAAATGTGATTAAAGAATTAAACTATGTCCCTAATGACGCGGCTAGACAGATGATTACAAAAAAAAGTCGAATGATTGCTACAATTGTTTCAGATGTGGATGATTATTTTGCCACAGAAATGTTTAAAGGTATTAGCTCAATTTTAGATGCACAAGGTTATACAGCGGTTTTATTTGATTCCGATTCTAATAAATATAAAGAACAAGGTATCCTTAAAATTATTGGCGAAAAATCGTTTGATGGACTAATCATGCAACCAATACTTAGAAAAGAAGCCGATTTAAGGGATGCGGTTAGACGAGACATGCCCATTGTTATTGTTGATCGTGAACTTTCTGATTCTAGTTTAGCTAATGTTGTTACAAATAACTTTGATATTAGCCAACAAGTAACAAGATATTATCTAAATCAAGGATTTGATCAAGTCATTATCATTACTGGTGAAGTGACAGGTATTTCAACTCGGGAAGAGCGGTATAACGGAATTAATTCGGTCAGTCCAGACACTAAGGTGATTGAGGTTATAGATGGTGATACAAAATTAAATCAAACATATGCTGAACTGAAAAATAGATTAATACGTGATGATAAAAGAACGCTTGTATTTGCGTTGAAGGAACGTTGGTTGCTTTACTTACTACCTAAAATTATCGCTGATGGATTCATGGTCAATCAACGGGTAGCGGTAACGGGATTTTCAGATACTGAAGTCATAAAAGCGATTAATTCAGGAACTTCGTTGATTAATCAAAATCCTTTTTTACTAGGTGCTAGTGCAGCAGAATTATTGTTGAATGAATTAAATGGTGAAACAAATACGAAAAATAAAAAAATAATTATACCTGCTGAATTTAAGTAGATACTAATATGGAAAAGACTTGCTCAAGGGTAAGTCTTTTTTTATTGTCCTTAAAATGTAATTTAAAGTTAAAAAAATAAACAGGCTAGATACCTTACTGGAGTAAACGTTTACCTTGTTTAGAAATATATATTTATATTTAAGACTTGCAATTATGGAATACTGCATATATACTATCCATGTAAACGTTTACCTAACTTGTTAATAGATAATGAATTGGAGGCGCTAAAAATGGATAAAAGAACTTTTTTAGATGTTGATAAATTTGCGTTGGGCTTTGCCTCTACAACTGTAGAGGCTAAGTTTGAGGATGAAAACATGGTGAAAACGGCTAAGAATTACCTTGCAGCCTATTTGACGGCATATTACTTAGCAGAAAATTTTAACGAGATAGAACGAGAAAATTTTGATAATAAAAATGCAGAAAAATTCGAGGACATGAATTTTGAGACATTAATGAATAGGGTAAAGAAACTCAATAAATATTAATATTGGAGGAAAAATGATGACAGTTATTTTAAATACATGGATTTTTGAGAATGATGTAGAAAATGGAATTAAACAGGATGAATTGGTTGATCGCGTTTCAAAATTAAGTGTTGACGGTATCGAAGTTAGACGTGAATATTTTAAAGATTTAGATAGTGAATTACCCAAAGTTGCAAAAAAAGCAAAACAATACGGATTAATTGTTAATTATAGTGTTCCTGATCAAGTTTTTTTAGACAATGGCACGTTAAACCCTAAATTAGTTACTTATTTTCAAGAAGGTTTAATTATGGGAATCAAAAAAATTAAATTTAATATTGGAAATTTTGCGGCATTTACTGGAGATTTAAAGCAGGCTTTTAGTGAATTTCCTTTAGACAAAATAACAATGAATGTTGAAAATGATCAAACTGCATTAAGTGGCAGTGTTAAGGCATTAACGACATTTTTAGAAAGTGCTAAACGACAAAATGTGCCTGTTGGTTATGTTTATGATCTTGGTAATTGGGCTTTTACGAAACAAGATGCTATTCAGAGTGCAGATGAGCTTTCACAATACACGGACTATATCCATTTGAAAAACGTTATTAATAATGCTGGAAACTTAATGACGTCGAAAAATTTAGATGAAGGAATGTTTGATTGGCGAGCTATTTTAGCCCATCTACCAAAAAAAGTGGCTTTCGCTCTTGAATATCCGATGGATAACAAAGCGTTAATTCAATCCCAGATAGTGTTATTAAAAAAAGAAATTGAGGACTAGCTTATGGCAACCCTAATACCGATTTTATTATTAATCACTTTTGTAGGATTTATTATTTATATTTTAAAGGGTGGAAACATCATGGTCGGGTTCTTCGTAATGGCTATTTTATGGTCTATCATTGGACAAATTCCATTCGATAAGGCAGTTCAAAAAGTATTTGCTGAACCAGCATTGAATTATGGACCGACAATTATCTATATTGCATTTGGATCATGGTTCGGAAGGGTTCTTGTTGATAGTGGGATTGCGCCTGCAATTTCAGAAGCAACAAAAAAAGTTGGGAAAAAACGACCATTAATAGCAGCTATTTTAATTGTTTTGGTAACAGCGTTTATTTTTGTAAGCGCATACGGAGTGGGATCTGTGATTGCGATAGGGGTTATCTTATTACCAATCATGTTATCCCTAGGTATTCCAAGAGACATCGCACTTACTGCATTTGTCATGTCAATTGGGGCACCAATGTACATTAATGTTGTTTTATTCAATCAAATTAAAGCATTTTTTCCAAATGCCGTATACGGCGGACAATACTTAATCTTCGGTTGGACAGCAATGACAGTTCAATTAATCGCGGTAATTATTTTCTTAGTTTTACATCGCAAGAAATTTACTCAAGAAAATGTTGATTCAAATCTAAAAATTATTGGTGAGACACAACAAAATTCTGAAAGTCGCCCCATACCAAAAATTGCATTTGTTGCACCAATTATTCCGGTCGTTATGAATATGATTTTCGGCTGGGATGCTATTCCAGGATTAACTTTAGCAACATTGTTTGCGATAGCTGTTACTGGAAATATGAAAGGATATAAAAATTTCGTCGACTTCTTGAATAGTACGATTCAAAAAGCGATTGGTGATATCGCAGGATTGATTATGTTTTTAATGGCGTTAGTGATGTTTGCTGGTGCTGCTCAGTTGAACGCTGTTAGGTTTCAACATGTATTTAGTCTGATATTACCGCATGACCATTTAATCCTTGCTATTGTATTTGGAGTATTAGCACCGCTCGCGTTATTCAGAGGTCCGTTACATGTTTGGGGTGCTGGAGCTGCAACTGCAGCGGTTCTTTCGGGAACCGGGTTGTTCAATGATGCCTTCTTATTACCACTTCTCTATGTGCCTGCGCTTCTTGCTGTTTCAACAGGAATCACGCAATCATGGAATGTTTGGGGCCTTGATTATATGAAAGTTCAATCAAAAGATTTATTAAAAAGAGGTGTTCCAATCATGTGGTTTGTTTCAATTATTAATGAAGTTTTAGTTTATTACTTTTTCGGTTAAAATTAAGAGACATGAAGGGAAGAAAATATAATGAGTGAAGTTATAACAATTGGCGAACCAATCATTACATTTGCCTCAAAAGATATGGATCAAAGCTTATCAGAATCAGTTAATTATGTGAAAATATTAGGTGGCGCAGAATTAAACGTAGCGATCGGAGTTAAACGCTTAGGGCATGATGTTGAATATGTTTCTCGAGTTGGAACAGAACCTTTTGGCCAATACGCGAAGAGTATTATTTCAGGACATGGTGTGGGTATCGATTATATTAGCGAAAGTGAAAATCATTGGACGGGGCATCAATTGAAACAACTCGTATCAACGGGTGACCCAGAGACTTTTAATTACCGTAAAGGGTCAGCTGCAGCTCATTTAACAAGTGATCGAATTGATGCAATAAATTTAGATGATGTTAAAATAGCGCATATGTCTGGTATTTTCCCAGCTATTTCAGATGTGGCCGAAAAAACATTTAGAACGTTATTAACACGCCTTGTGGATAACCAAAAATTCATTACATTTGACCCTAATTTACGACCAACATTGTGGAAAAGTAAAGATTATATGGTTGCGACCGTTAATGAACTGGCAGGTTATGCAGATGTTGTTTTACCAGGTGTTGAAGAAGGAAAAATTCTGATGGGCAGTGATAATCCAGAAGAAATTGCCGACTTTTATTTAAAAGGCAAACGGACAAAAACGGTAATTGTTAAAATAGGTGCAAGTGGTGCATTTATCAAAAATTCAGATGGTAGTATGAAAACGATTAAAGGCTTCAAAGTGGATAAAGTTGTGGATACTGTTGGTGCAGGCGATGGATTTGCATTAGGCGTTATTACAGCATTATTGGAAAACAAATCTATGGAGTCAGCCGTTTTACGAGGAAATGCAGTTGGTGCGCTTCAAGTTCAGACACCAGGTGATAATGATGGCTACCCAACACCTAAAGAACTACAGGATTTTTATAAAAAGGAAGGCGTACAGGAATAATGAAATTACAAGTCGCTATTGATCGCGTTACGTTAGAAGACCTTATGGAGAGCGTCAGCTACTTAGATGGTGTTGTCAATGTCATCGAAGTTGGGACCTCTTTGATTAAAGATTATGGGATAAATGCGTTAAAATCTGTTACGGAAAAAGTTAATCAATCAGAAGTATTATTTGATTTAAAGACAATTGATGAGGGTGTTTATGAATTTGAAAAGGGATTCTCTGCTAACGCGGATACGTTAACGGTTATGGCAAGTTCGTCAATTGATACGATTGAACAAGTTTATGAATTAACGGTTAATCAGAAAAAAAACATTCTGATAGATTTATTGGAAGTAGATGAGACGAAAATTGAAAAATTACAAAAATTTGATGAAGCCATTTTTGGATTACATTACTCACATGATAAGAAAGATCAAGATTTTGATGCCGTAAAAGCGGTGGCTGAATTCCATGCTAAATTTCCAAATATAAAAAAAATCGCGGTTGCCGGTGGTATTGATATTGAACAGGCAAAAAGATTGGCTGTTCAAGGTATCGTGGAAAGAATCATTGTTGGTGGTAAAATAATGAATAATGAGAAACCATTAGATATGGCAAAAAAATTTATGGAGGTTATTAAATGAGTTTACTTGATGAAATAATGGATGAAATTAACGCGGTCATTGCTAAAGTTAGTGATGACCAATTAAATGGTGCTGAGAAGTTAATTACGAAAGATAAAAGAATTTTTATCTTAGGTGCTGGGCGATCTGGGTTAATGGCAAAAGGATTCGCAATGAGATTAATGCATATCGGTTATACGGTCTTTGTAATTGGTGAGACAATTACACCGTCAATTGCAGAAGGGGATGTGCTAGTTTCTGTTTCTGGCTCTGGGACAACTAAGAGTGTACTTGAACCAACTGAAAGTGCTAAGAAAATTGGCGTTAAAGTAGTCGGGCTTACAAGTAACGGCGAGTCTCCTTTAGCGAAAGTATCTAACTCAGTTGTCGTTGTGCCTGGTGCAACAAAAGCTGATAATAGTGTAAAGTCAATCCAATTATTGAGTACGCTATTTGATCAAAGTGTGCATATTGCTCTGGATGCATTAGTGCTGAAGGTAAGTCGTAGAGACAACGTATCAAATGATCAGGCGAAGGCGAGCCATAGTAATTTAGAATAAAAAATAGCAACTATCATTTTTAAAATGGTAGTTGCTATTTTTTAGGATAACTATAGTTACAACAATGGTTGATTAATAACCGGCTGTTGTTGACTTAATTAACTCAGGTGTTCTATTAAATAACATGTAGGCGTAACCGTTAATGATTTGCATCCCTTCAGTTTCTCGTGAAGAATTGATACGGGTATACGAAACATCATTTGTTGTTAAGGCACTGTTATGATTATTATCAACTGTTAATTTCGAAGCGTTAACAGCGACAAAAGCGTCATCTGTTACGAGGTAAACTTTATTTGTTTTTGAACTATAAGCAATTGATTGTGGAGAGTCACCCACCCGGTTGGCTAATTGTCCAACGACTTTTACGGTGACTTTATTGTCGGCATCTATAGATCCCTTCCAAATTCGAATATACTTACCGGCTGAACCAGATCCGCTACCAATCATTGTGTATGAATAGAAGTTATTGTTATCTGCAAAAGTTAAATTATTACTTTGCATAAAATTACCATAACCATCGTTCCATTGCATATTAGTATAGTTATCAGGTGCTAGCGTTGACGAATTGATATGTTGAATAGTTACTGTGTCGGATTCAGTAAGTGATTTTGAGCTTGTATCACGATACATGTAGAGACCTTTATTTGAACCATTTGTTTTATAATCTAAAGATTGACCATGGCCTATTATGAATTCAGGACCGACTTTAATGATAGATTCATATTTTTTGTATGCATTATATTTAGAAACATAGAAATTATATTTACCTTTATAAGTTGAAGCAGGGTAGTTTGCTTTGTAGTAGCTAAGAGATTGCGATTGACGGAGGTAGTAAAAAGCCTGCCATAATTCTCCAAATCCCTTACTATTATTTAGATTTAATGCGTTCATCTTATCAGTATCAAAACGGACAATCTTACCAGTTCCTTTTTTCGAATCAGTTGAGATTGATGCATAAAGGTAGTGACCATTGATAACAAATCCTTGTATATTACCCCAATCACCACTTGATTTATATGAAGCAGTTAAGAAATAATTTGTTTTAAATTGTTTTGAACCAGTTGCATTATAAGTACTACCTGATTTTGTTGTTGCATCAACTGAAGAATAATTAGGCTTTTTTTGATAGAAATTAGTAGCCGCAGTATTTGCTAATTTATTGCCTGTATCTAGGCTACCATCATGCATATCAACAAGAACATCTGTAGCAGGTGTCCAGGCTGCTAAATAGCCACTATAAATCCAACCGAGATCGTTTTTCCCAGTTTTAACATATGAAAATTTAGCGCCATCTTGTGTTCGTGTTTCTGTTTTGGTGATATATAAATCAGTATCGAAGTAATTTTTTGAATAATGTGTTGTTTTATTTCCATAAATAGTGTTTAGTGGTGCGTTATGAATGTTAGAGATGTCAGACGTGATACGATATTTAGTTTTTGATGAAGAAGTTTTGATATCTTTAACGGTTTCGTAATTCGTTAATGCTTTAGTATTCACATAACCATACAAAGTTCCGTCACTATATGTTAGTTTTGAGTAGCTTACATTTGATGCCGTTGTAATTTTTTTGGAAATGTAGAAAGTGGTTGAGTGATAACTAGTACCATAGTGCATAAATGTAGAAGCACCGTGTAATGCTCTTGGATAACTGTAAACATTATAAGCATTTGTTTTAATTCTAACAGGTGTATGGTTACTATCTGATTTATCTGTTTTGGGAGATGCATAAACGGTTGTGGCTTTGGTATTTATATAGCCATACGCTTTTCCAGCACCATTAACTAGCCAAGAATATGATTTTCCATCTGATAATTTAATCGTTTTTGTGATGTAAAAAGTTGTTGAATGATAACTTGAACCATAGTGCATGAACTTTGATTTTGAATTTAAAGTTCGAGGGTAAGCATAAACATTATAAGCTTTCGTTTTAATTCTAACAGGCGCATGTGCAATGTATTTTGAAGATGATAGTTTAACTTTTGCTGAGACAGAGCTAGATGTACTGTGACTGGCTATCCCTAAGCCAAGTGCTGTAAACAGTAATGTGATCCCAATGAATTTACTGATTTTCATAATTTAGAACTCCCCTATAAAATATATTTTGTGCCTTCTAATTATACATGAATATGACTGATAGGCCAATTCATTATTTGAATGGAACGGGGTTATTAATACTGATCAAAAAGTTATGGAACAGTTAAATACCATGGAATGTAATATAAAAAAAATATATTATTATAAATAGGAATGATATAATTATTAGATATTTGGACAAAAGAATTGTTAAGGAGAATACAATTAATAATGACAAAAAATAATGGATTACTCTCAGTTGTTATTTTGGGATACAATGTTGAAGAGTTCATTGAAGAAAGTATTGAATCAGTTCTTAACCAAAGTTATGAACAATTAGAAATTATTTTAGTTGATGATGGATCAGTTGATGGGACTGCCGAAATTATGGATCGGTATGTATCACTTTTTGACAATATTAAAGCAATTCACAAAGAAAATGCTGGACCTAGTGCTGCTAGAAATGCAGGAATTGAAGCCGCTACCGGAGAATATATTGCCTTCGTAGATGGGGATGATTTATTACCAGTTGACGCATACAGTCTTTTGATGGGGTCGGTAAAGATGACTGATTCAGACTTGGCAACTGGTGCAGTTAAACGATTTAATTCTAAACGTAGTTCACGTTCTTACATTCATAAATTTGCTATTAAAGATACTGTTTATGAAACATCAATTGCAGAACACCCAGAATTAGTTTATGACACAACTTCATGGAATAAAGTTTATCGATTAAATTTGTTTATCGACAATAATTTGCGCTACCCTGTGGGAATGTTATATGAAGATATTCCTGTGATGATGGCAGCTCATTTATTGGCTAACCATATTGATATTATTACTGATATTGTATACGAATGGCGTTGGCGTGAAGGTGATAGCAAATCTATCACTCAAAGTCGAGGTAATGATATTCAACATTATAAAGACCGATTGGAAATGCTAGAGTTAACGCGTTCATACATGAAAAAATATGGGGCAACTCAAAATGTTATGGATGCATTTGATCTGAAATTATTAACAACTGATATTCCGCTATCAATGCAAGATATTCGAGAATCGGAAGAAGATTACATATTAGAATTTCAAAAAATTACAGTCCTACTTATTAGAACGATTAATCCAGAATTATTTAAGCAATTATCAATTAAAAATCAAATTCAATATGCTGCTGTGTTACAGGGGAATATTAAAGACTTAAAAAAATATAGTTATCGTCGTAGAAATATTGGAAAAATTGTTGAAAAAAATAATCGCTATCAATATGAAGATCCGGCTATCTCTTTAGATGTTGCTAAAGCGGTTGATGTGGGACAATCACAAAAATTCGAACAACGAATCTTAAATGTTTTTTCTGATGAAATGACAAGTGAGATAGTTATTAAGGGTTGGTTGCAACTCAATCAATTGAAAGTTACAAAAAAATTAGACGAAAAATTTACGGTTAATTTGATTAACATTATAAATGGGAAAGAAATGCCAATTACGTTTGAACGAGAAACCGTCAAGCGTCGTCGTCATTTATTTAAGCACCGTAACTATCGTTATTTTAGAATGTCATTTGATCAACAAGAGGCATACAAAATATTAGGAAACGGCATTTGGAAAATACAAGTTAATTATCAAGTTAAAAATATTAATGTGACGGAATTTTTAGCTAATCCTAAGCGTAAATTTATAAGTAATATTTTTTCTGGTAATGATTATCAAATTAAAACTGATTTTAGTTTTGACTGGGCATTAGCTTTTAATGCGATGACTTTGACAGCAAATGAAATAAAGACGGAAAAAAATGTTCAAGCTAATCTAATTCAAGATATTAGTGTGAATGATAGTAAATTAGTGGTCTCTACATGGTTAAATAATCCTGAAAGTACGAAGTTAATTGTTACTGAAAATAGTGATGATGAAATTGCGCCTCAAATTAGTGGACAAAAAATAAATGTTAGTGAACATCAAGTGAAATTTGAATTCTCAATAACTGAAGTAGCCGAGTTAAGTTCTGTAACACAAAAAAGACTCCAGTTAATTGATGAAAAAGAATTGAAATTAAGCTATGAGTTTGAACATGTTGATAAACCGCAAGAATATGAAATAGCACAATATAGTTTACTCGTTCAAAAGAATATGAAGGAAATGATTGGACTAAATATCGCACCACATTTTTCAAAACTAATGGATGTCCAGTGGTTAGATAATAGTCGGCTACGATTAATCGCTGAAAATACATTGTTTCAAAGTTCAGCAGAAAAAATTGTTTTACGTGTAATCGATCAAGAGGAACAATATAAATATCAATTTAATGACGTTACTGTCGATGATAACGGTCAAATAATCGTTAATTTGAATTTAATTAATGAACAACAAGACAGTTTCATTAAGGCAGCAAAATATAATCTTTATCTTGATTTTTATAGTGCTGACCAAGTTGTTCGTTCGCAAATTACAACTGAACCAGAACGTGTAGAAACGCTAGAAAGTCGTACAAATCATTTAGCAAGAACATCATTATACGAAACAAAAAACAATTTTTTGGTTTTAAACCAAAAATTATCGTGGGATAAGCAGGACGCAACCAAACGAAAACGGGCAATTAACTTCTCACTATATTACCCGCTACAACGTTTATTACCTTTAAAGAAGAAAACGATTGTCTTTGATAGTTATTGGGGCGCTTATTTCAATGGTAATGAAAAAGCCATTTATGATTATGTCCAAGAAAACATGCCAGATTATGAATGTGTCTGGTTATTCAAGGATCCGAATACAACAATAACCGGCAATGGTAAACGAGTTCGCTACTTCAGTAAAAAGTATTGGTATTACATGGCGCGAGCTAAGTATTTTATTGAAAATACTAACCTCCCTAACCAATATGCAAAACGAAAAGGACAAGTTGAAGTTCAATCGTTACATGGAACCTTCATGAAAACGATGGGATTTGATGAACCTTATTTCAAAGATGGTTCAAAAGGACGTCAGAATAATTTCATGAAACGAATTAAGCGTTGGGATTATCTTGTTTCACCTTCGCCATATATGGATGAAACAGCTAGTCACGCATTTAATTTTGAAAAAGAGGTTGTTCACTCTGGCTTCCCAAGAAATGATGTACTTTATAAAAAGAATAATGAAACTGATATCCTTAAAATTAAAGAATCTATTGGCATGCCATTGGATAAAAAGGTCGTATTATATGCACCAACCTACCGAAATAAAGACGGATTTGATTTTGAGTTAGATATTAAACAAATGCAAGCTAAATTGAGTGACGAATATGTGTTATTGGTAAGGCTACATTATTTCGTTGCCAATAAAATTGATCTAACTGAATTTGAAGGATTTACTTTTGATGTGTCTAATTATCCAACAGTTGAAGATTTATATTTAATTGCGGATACGTTAATTACTGATTATAGTTCAGTAATGTTTGATTACGCACATCTTAAACGACCAATGATTTTCTTTGCATATGATTTAAAAGATTATACAGAAGATACACGAGGTGTTTATCTCGATTATAATGGTACGGTTCCAGGACCAATTGTGGATACAACGGCAAAAATAATTGACGAATTAAGCGATTTTAATCATCTACAGACAACCTACGCGCAACAATTGATTGAATTTTATGATAAATTTTGTACGTATGGTCGTCAAGGGGATGCTTCAAAGCAAGTTTTTGAAGCAATGATTAGCGATCACTTATTACCACAAGAACCAAGCGTTCAAGTAATTAGAAATAAAATTAAAAAGATCGTTAAGTTTAATAAATGGTATCCAAAAGCATTTGGTATTATCGGTAAAATGTCAAAGAAAGATATTATTATATTTGAAAGTTTCTTTGGTCGTAAATATAGTGATAATCCAAAAGCTATCTATGAATACATGAAAGACCGTTACCCTAAATATAAGATGTACTGGAATGTGAACCAGGATTATGTTGCTTATTTTAAAGAAAATCATATTCCCTATGTGACACGATTCTCATTTAAAGGTATTTTCAAACAAGCTCGAGCAAAATATTGGTTTACGAATGTTCGTCGACCATTATGGTGGGTTAAACCTGAAGGTACAACAATTGTTCAGACATGGCATGGTACGCCATTAAAAACGATTGGTGTTGACGTAAATACAGGGTCAATGCCTGGCGTTGATGCTGCTAAATATCATAGCCAAGTTACAAAAGATTCTGATCGTTGGGATTATTCTGTTACGCCAAATGAATATTCGTCAGATATTTTCAGACGTGCATTCCGTTTGAACCGTAACCAAATGATTAATTCTGGCTATCCTAGAAATGATATTTTAACGAATTATACACAGACAGATATCAATCGTATTAAAGCAAGTTTAGAAATTAATCCAAACAAAAAAGTTATTCTATATGCACCTACTTGGAGAGATAATGAATACGTTAAAGCTGATTATTTCACGGCTAAGTTACATCTTGATTTAGATAAGATGAAAGCAGAACTTGGCGATGATATTATCGTTCTTGTTAGAACGCATTATTTAATTGCTAACTCATTAGATTTAACTGATTATGAAGGCTTTGCGCTGAACGTTGCTGATTATGAAGATATTAATGATTTATATCTTATTAGTGATCTGTTGATTACAGATTATTCATCTGTTTTCTTTGATTTTGCAGCGTTAAAACGTCCTATTATTTTCTTTGCATATGATTTAGATGAGTATGCAAATGATATTCGTGGTTTTTACTTTGACTACGAAAAAGAAGTACCAGGACCAATCGTTAAGGATACAGATGCTGTCATTACTGAGATTAAACGAGCATTTGCAACGGATGAACGCCATCACAATTATGATCAATTTGTAGCGACTTATAATGCTTGGGATGATGGACATGCAACTGAACGGTTAGTTGATTTTGTCATGAATGGACGCGTTTATGAAGCTCAAGAAACAGTAGTTGAAGAAACGACCGTCCATGTTCAAGATGGTGCTGAAGTTTGGTCAAAGGTTTATGGATCTAAAAATTATAAATTTGTAAAAAATATTGATGCCAGAGTTACAAATGAAGGTATCGTGAATAAAACGGGTTATTTAATTGATCCTATTCAAAAAAATAAAGTCGGTTCGACATTACTGTTTATCACGATGAGTGATGGGACAACCGGTTGGATTGATAAAAGTGAAGTAATCAATTAAGCAGTTTAAAGACGCCATTTGGCGTCTTTTTTTTGAATTAATTTATCGTTCAATAATGAGGATAAGTGAAACGCTATAATTGTTAGACAGGTTACGGTATAATGAAATTACTATACATAAATTAAAGGAGAACCATATCGATGCTTGATAGATTAAAAAAGTCTAAATTGATGTTTTGGTCACTTGAATTATTAATCGTTGCCTCGTTAATTTGGATGTGTACAAAAATAAGTTTTATTTTTAGTCCAATAGGAACGTTTATTTCCACATTATTTATTCCGATTATTATATCTGGGTTTTTATTTTATTTATTTAATCCGGTCGTTAAATTTTTAATGAAAATAAAAATCAAAAAATTCAAATTTTCTCGAACGTTGTCAGTTGCCATTCTATTTGTATTCCTAGCAATTCTTTTAGTTGCCTTAATAGGGTACCTGATTCCGAGAGTAGTCAGTCAGCTAAGTCAATTGGTGGTTAACCTACCAGATTATGCAAATGCAGTTAGTGAGTCGTCAAAAGATACGTTTAATCATTTAAATAAATATGCTTGGTTTAAAGAAATTGATTTTACTAGCTATTTAAACCAGTTTGAAAATTCTATTGGGACCTACTTCAAATCAATTGCAACCAATTTGACGAACTCGATAGGATCAATGATTGGGGTTGTAACGAGTGTGACAGTTGTTGCACTGACAGTACCTGTGATGTTGTTCTATATGTTAAAAGATGGTCAAAAACTAGTCCCAACGCTTAAAAAACTTGTTCCAGAAAAACATGGGGATGAGCTCGTTGAGTTACTTGACCGCATGGGTGATACAATTTCAGCGTACATTGGTGGACAAGCTATTGAATGTATTTTCGTTGGGGTATTTACCGCTATTGGTTATTCAATTATTGGTATGCCGTATATTTTGTTACTAGGAGTTGTGGCTGGCCTTGCTAATATTATTCCTTATATTGGACCCTATATTGGTATTTTCCCAGCACTGATTATTGCGGTAACACAGTCTACTCAAATGGTTATTTTTGTCGTGATTGTTGTGTTAATTGTCCAACAAATTGATGGTAATTTTGTCTATCCTAATGTTATAGGCAAATCATTAAATATACATCCATTGACGATTATTGTATTATTACTAGTAGCTGGTAACATTGCTGGGCTTCTAGGAATGATTTTAGGAATTCCCTTATATGCTGTTGTAAAAGTTGTTATTAAATACTTTTACGATATTAGACAATTGCAGGAAAAATAAGACAGTCATAACAGTTTATGATAAAATAAATTATTATTGATAACGACGGAGGAGCAAAAACATGAAAAAAATAATTACTTATGGAACATTCGATTTATTACACAAGGGTCATGTACGTATTTTACAACGCGCTAAAGCAATGGGCGACCATTTAACAGTTTGTATTTCAACAGATGAATTTAACGCAATTAAAGGGAAAAAGGCTTACACATCATATGAAGATCGTAAGTTCATTTTAGAAGCAATTAAGTACGTAGATGAAGTGATTCCAGAAACTGAATGGGACCAAAAAATTAGTGACGTCGTCGATAATCAGATTGATACATTTGTGATGGGTGATGATTGGGCAGGTAAGTTTGACTTTTTAAGCGATTACTGTGAAGTTATTTACTTACCAAGAACAGATGGTATTTCAACAACAAAAATTAAAAAAGATTTAGGGATGAACTTGTAAAATATTTTATTATTTTATCTTTTGTAGTAAGGAGAACAAAATAATGAATGAAATTAAAAAAATAGTCCAAAAAGTGGTTAAGCGGATTGGTCGCCAAATTTTAATAACGTTAAATGATTTTACAATTAAATTTTCAATTAAAAAACACCAAGTTGTCTTTGAAAGCTTTAATGGGCGCGATGTTAACGATAACCCGATGGCCATTTACAAGCAGACTAGACGAGATCTTGGTGAAGAAAATGCGAAGCTTTTATATTTTAGCGTTAAACCAAGCATGTACACTAAATTAAAAGAACAATATCCGGAAATTAATTTAATTAAACGCTTTGGATTTTCTTGGACTATCAAAATGGCGAGGGCTGAATTTTGGGTCTTTAATTCAAGATTACCTATTTGGTGGAAAAAGAATCCGAAGACTACATATATACAAACATGGCACGGGACACCGTTGAAACATTTAGGAATGGATATTGAAAATGTTTCAATGCCAGGTACAACGACAGCGTTATACCATGCTAATTTTAAAGTGGAAACAGCACGTTGGGATTATTTAATAGCGCCTAATCATTATTCAAAGCAAATTTTTGAAAGTGCATTTGCTTTTAAAAATAAATCCTTGGATATTGGATACCCAAGGAATGACATTTTATATGCGGATAATAATGAAAAAGATATTAGAGCTTTAAAGAAAACGTATCTTGGTAATGAAGATGCTAAAGTGGTTCTTTATGCGCCAACATGGCGTGATGATAGCTTTTATACTCAGGGTGTTTATAAATTCGAAATGGCTTTTTCATTCGAATCATTCTTTCAACATGTATCAGACGATACTATTTTAATTATGCGGCCTCATTATTTAGTTAAGAATAGTATTAATATCGAAGGATTTGAAGATCGTGTTAAAATAATGGCAGATGAAAATATTACTGAATTATATTTAATGAGTGATATGATGATTACGGATTATTCGTCAGTGATGTTTGATTTTGCTAATTTGAATCGACCAATGATGTTTTATTGTTATGATTTAGAACATTATCGGGATGAACTACGCGGCTTTTATATCAACTTTGAGATGGAAGCGCCAGGACCAATCGTAGAAAAAGAACCAGATTTCTATAAACAATTGGATGTCTATACGCAAAATGGTGATTATCCTGGTTACGAAAAACAATTTAAAGATTTTCAAAATAAATTTATTGAATGGGATAATGGAAAAGCTTCTCAAAAAGTTTCTGACATTATCTTAGGTAAGTAAGCATATTCTCCTTTTGGGAGGATATGCTTTTTATTTTTTAAAATATAAATACTGATAACATCGGATAAGATGTTAAT
Organism: Dellaglioa sp. CoH-55-MRSF-9; assembly: GCF_056782155.1. Next base: position 166,749 of record NZ_JBXAYG010000003.1, read on the forward strand.
TTTTAGTGATTAATGGTAGAATTGTATAAGCGTAAGTGTATACATGTTATTATTGAGAATTAAAATAACTGAATGATTAATGGTGATAAAATGGAAGATTATAAAATTCGATTAGAGTATGTTACAAAAGGTATAACAAGTAAAAAAAATCGAAAAATTGATAAAGATTCGAAAGATATTTATTGGGCTTTAAGGGGCATCTCGTTTGATATTTATCGTGGTGAATTTTTTGGTATTATTGGCATGGGTGGCTCAGGGAAAGCAACGTTATCTGACATTCTAGCCGGTAAAGCCAAACAAACAACGGGTTTTCTAACGATGGCCGGTCACACGACGATTGTATCATATGAGACACAATTAAAACGCGATAAAACGGCTGTGCAAAATATTCAAGAAGCAATTACTGATTCTAAGATTGATTACAAAAATAGTGATCAAACTTTGAATAATGTTTTAAATTTTGCTGACTTAGGGGTATTAAAAGAAAGTAAAATTGAAGATTACTCTCCCGATATGCGTGCGCGAGTTGAGTTAGCAATGGCCTTCTTCATTGAACCTGATATTATTATTTTAGATGGTATTCTATCAGCATTAGATGATATTTTTTATCAAAAAACGGTTGATAAAATTAAAAGCCTACAAACAGAGGGCAAAACTTTTGTACTTGCTAGTCAAGATTTACAACAAATGGAGTTCTTAACAGACAGAATTGCCTGGATTCAAAACGGTCAACTGATGGATATCGGTGAGTCTGAAAAAGTCGTTATGAGTTATTTAGATTTTGTTGCTTGGTACGATAGTTTGACTGATGAGAAACGAAGTGAGTACGATAAACAACGTGATTCAGAACGTAAATCATTTAGTGTAGAGACCTTATATACACAATATAAAAAAACGCATTTTGATCCTGATATGCCTCGATCAATTGAGTTGCGTCGTAGAGATGCCTTTTATAACGGACAAGCATTTGACGATACAAAATATTTTTTAAAAAAGAAAAATGGTAAAAAGCACGGTAAACTAGCTTTGATGGTTATTGGTATTTTGATTTTAGCAGTGATAGGAACAGTTTCTGCCAAGTATGTTCAAATGAACAATGACAAGCAAGAATCGAGTTCAATCGCCCAACGTCAGAAGTCTGTAAGTGAATCAAAAAAAATAGCAATTTCAAGCTCAATTAGTAGAGCTGATGTCTCTAAAAAAGTGGTGGCATCTTCTAAATCTAAATCAGCTAAAGCTGCTTCAAGCAAGTCAGCCAAACGGTCTGCTGAAAAAAAGCGGCAGAATGAGTCGCTTGCTAAAGCTAAGGCAGAAAGTGAATCCGTTCTAGCTAGAGAGTCATCTGAAAGGGTGGCTAGTTCTGAGTCAGCAGCAAAAGAAAGTAGTGAAAAGAAGGAAAGTAGTGAAAAGAAAGAAAGTATCAGTAAAATTAGTACGAAGATGTTTGAGGTAGGTAGTGGGGATAGTTTATCAAGTATCGCGACTGCCAATGATACAACCAGTGATCAATTGATGGACATCAATGAATTATCATCAAATCTTTTGCATGTAGGACAAAAAATAAAAGTACCTAAATAAATGTGAGTTAACTCGGAGGAAGTTATGAAATTAAGAACGAAAGTAATTATTGGTATAGTTGCAGTTGTGTGTATCGGTGGTGGGACGATATTAGCTAGTACGAAGGCTGGTCATGACGTCGTTGAGTGGGTTGCTACTCGTGGGTCATCTGACCAACAAAAAAAGGAGTACGCTGAACAACAAAAATTAGCTGAATCGAAATATGGTAAGAGTAAGTCTAGTGAAAAATCAAAACCAAAATCAAAAAAGAAGAAAACTGAAAAGAAAAAATCTGTGTCTAAAAAAAGTAAATCAACGTCGTCTTCGTCGTCAAGTTCTAATATTGATACGGATACGATAACTGTTGTTTATGGTGATTCATTGTCATCTATTGCGTTAAGCCATGATATGACAGTGAAGGAACTAATTGCATTAAATGACATGGAAAATACAACATTAAGACCTGGGCAAACGCTTAAGGTCGTTGCTGGAAGTGGAAAAAGTATAGATACTACATCTTCAGATACAACAGGCACAGATAATACAAGTTCTGATAATACTACTTCAGACAACACAACAAGTTCATACTCTAATGACGATACAACTTCAGATAGTACAAGTACAGCAAGTTCATACTCTAATGCTGATACAAGCTCAGATAGTACAACAAGTTCAGATACTTCTAGTACCGATAACACAACAAGATCATATTCTAGTTCAACATCAGATACAACTAGTTCAACGAGCTCAACTAGTGATGAGACAACTAGCAATTAGCAATCGGATTTCTGCATGTTAATAGGTGTATAATATCCGTAGGTTAAAAAATAAAGACAAATGAATTGGAGCGGATGAGTAAATGAGTTCAGACCCTGGTCACGAACTGCTGTTGCAGCTGTTATTATTAGTCATTTTGACATTAGTGAATGCCTATTTTTCAGCTGCAGAATTAGCAGTAGTTTCAGTAAATCGTAATAAAATTGAGGCAGAGGCGAAAGCTGGAGATAAAGGTGCAATAAGAATTCTTGGTATATTAAATAATTCGACATCATTTTTATCAACTATCCAGATTAGTATTACTTTTGCCGGGTTCTTGTCTTCAGCTTTTGCAGCAACATCTTTGGCTAAATATGTTGAACCATTGTTTGGGAGTGCTGTGTGGGCACATGATGTTGCAGTAGTTATCGTTACGTTGATTTTATCTTATTTTTCATTAGTTTTAGGAGAATTATATCCTAAACAATTGGCACTACAGATGCCAGACAAAATTGCCAGAGCAACGACTGGGCCTATTCAACTTATTGCGATTGTTTTCAAACCATTTAACTGGTTGTTATCAATTTCAATCCGTGCATTAGAAAAAATAACACCAATTAAGTTTAATAAAAATAATATTGAGGTTATTAGTCGACAAGAAATTGTTCATATGATTCAAACTGGTGAAGAGCGTGGTGCTATTGATTCAGATGAATATGAAATGATGGAAGGCGTTATTTCGTTACATACGAAATTCGCTCGTGAAGTTATGGTCGCTAGAACTGATGCTTTTATGATTGATTTACAAAACGATAATGATCGTAATATTGATGCTATTTTAAATCAACCTTATTCTCGTGTACCCGTTTATAGTGATGATAAAGATAACGTCGTTGGCGTTGTTCATATCAAAAATTTGCTTAAAGCTGCTAGAGCAAAAGGGTTCGATAGAATTAGTTTACGTCAAATTATGCAAGAGCCCATGTTTATTCCAGAAACGATGGCTGTTGATGATTTGTTATTCGAAATGAAGAAAACACACACTCAATTAGCTATTTTATTGGATGAATATGGCGGTGTTGTTGGACTTGCCACAATTGAAGATTTAATTGAAGAGATTGTTGGCGATATCGACGATGAGTCAGATAGCCCTGATGATACATTGAGAAAAATTAATGCACATGAATATATCGTACAAGGTCGAATGACACTTGACGATTTTAATGATGAATTTAATTGTGATATCAACGTTAAAGACGTAGACACAATTGCGGGATTCGTCTTAACTGAATTAGGTCGAATTCCCGGTAATAATGAACAACTACAGATTACACTTCACAATGGTATACTTCTCGAAACGGAAAAAATGGACGGTTCTCGATTAGTGGAATTGAAAGTTATGATTCCCGAAACACGGTTAAAAGATACTTTAAAGAGTAAAGAATAAAATATGGGATGATAAGGTCAATAGAACTCTAATAAGTTCCATTGACCTTATCATTTTTTACGTCGAAGTTCATTATCATTTATGATAAACTATGAGTAATATGTTTTAGAGAGGACAAAAAATGAATACAGAAGAATTAGAGACTCAAGTAAAAAAACGCCGAACATTTGCGATTATTTCTCATCCCGATGCTGGTAAAACAACCATTACAGAACAATTACTTTTATTCGGTGGGGTTGTCCGTTCTGCCGGAACAGTTAAGGGTAAAAAATCTGGTACTTTTGCAAAATCTGATTGGATGGAAATTGAAAAGAAACGTGGTATTTCTGTTACTAGTTCAGTTATGCAATTTGATTACGCCGATAAGCGGGTTAATATTTTAGATACACCTGGGCATGAGGATTTCTCGGAAGATACCTACCGAACATTAATGGCCGTAGATTCTGCAGTCATGGTTATTGATTCTGCAAAAGGAATTGAACCACAAACAAAGAAATTATTTAAAATTTGTAAAATGCGTGGCATTCCTATTTTCACATTCATCAATAAGATGGATCGTGATGGACGTGAGCCACTTGATTTAATGGCTGAACTCGAAGAGGTCTTGGGCGTTGAATCATACCCAATGAACTGGCCAATTGGTATGGGTAAAGGCTTAAAGGGATTATACGATATCTACAACCATCGTATTGAACTTTACCAAAAAGAAGATAAAGGCATGGACTACGTTGATTTAAATGACGCCGGTGAGATTGAAGGCGACCATCCTTTAAAAGAAGATAGTATCTATCAAGAAGTGCTAGATGAAATTGAATTATTGGGCGATGCTGGTAATACCTTTGATGAAGCAAAAATCGCAACAGGGGATTTAACGCCGGTTTTCTTTGGATCAGCATTAACTAACTTTGGTGTAAAAACGTTCTTAGATATTTATTTGAACTATGCACCAGCACCACAAGAACATAAAACGATTGAAGAAACAACGATACAACCAACAAATGAACATTTTTCTGGGTTTGTTTTCAAAATTCAAGCAAATATGAATCCTAATCATCGTGATCGAATTGCGTTTATTCGAATTTGTTCAGGTGAATTTGAACGTGGGATGGATGTTAAATTAGCAAGAACTGAAAAGAAAATGCGTTTATCTAATTCAACCCAATTTATGGCAGATTCTCGTGAAGTTTTAGAATCAGCTGTAGCTGGCGATATTATTGGATTATATGATACTGGTAATTTCCAAATTGGCGATACAATCAGTAACATGAAGAAACCAATTACCTTTGAAAAATTACCTCAATTTACGCCTGAATTATTCATGAGCGTTAATGCTAAAAATGTAATGAAACAAAAATCATTCCATAAGGGTATTCAACAGTTGGTTCAAGAAGGTGCTGTTCAATTATATAGAAGTTACAACACGGGTGACTATATTCTGGGTGCCGTTGGTCAACTTCAATTTGAAGTCTTCCAATTCAGAATGTTAAATGAATATAATTCAGAAGTTATCATGACACCAATGGGTTCTAAAACAGCTCGCTGGATTGATCCAGAACAATTGGATGAAAAGATGTCAAGTTCACGTAACTTACTTGTTAAAGATCGACAAGACTTACCGTTGTTCTTGTTTGAAAATGCATTCGCAGAACGCTGGTTTGCTGACAAATATCCAAACGTTACATTAACATCAAAACTATAAACGAAAAGAGGTATACCAATTGGTATACCTCTTTTTTGAGTGCTTATTAATTTAATGAGTAAGGCATTTTGATGTAAGTTTCATCAATAAAACCACCATCTTTTAATTCAAACCAAACATCATTACTTGATGATAACTGACTGATTAAAGTAACTTGTGTATTGTCAGCTAAAACTCGTAATTTTTTACCATAAGGTTTAGTGTAAATAGTTACAGATTTATTAGGAATGTAATCAATTGAAGCAGAGTGATTGATTATTTTTTTAGTAAATTCATTGGTGTCATTGTCGGGTAATAAAGCATATTTGGGTTGAATAATCATTTTTACATTAGAAGTACTTTCTAACCATTGATTGCCACCTATGCTGTACCAAATAGTTCCCAAATTCGTTTCGATTTTTTCAAATACTTGTAAAATAACGCCAGCAGGTAAGAAGGCGGGATAGGAGTTACCCTCGGGTAAGTCATAAGGACGTACGCGTTTTGTAATCTGGATGTATGCGTCAATTTGATCGACGGTTTTCCAATTGATGTTGCGATAATAATAGTAGATGGTTTGTTGTTCATTTGTGAAAGTACCATAACTAGTTTTTGAGGCACGCAATAAATTGAACCCTGGAATATTGACAGGGTCATAAGTGAAAGGGTCATTCAAATGGCCACGTAGTAAAGTGGGTGAGCCGATTAAGTAGCCACCATCAATATCTTGATTATAAATCCAAACGGCAGCGCCATGTTTCTTTTCATAGCTTAAAATAATAGCACCATAGTTGGTTACAAAAGTACTTGTGAATCCCGAAATGCCAACTAGATTATAATCATTGATTGGTTCAAATTGAAGTCTTAAATCGCTACCTATAGTGCCACTGATAATTTGCGGACGAGATAGATTATTATTATTTTGGTCTTTATAGTAAACAATCATTGTGGCATCTGAAACAGATGTTGGTAGAAAAGTTTTTTCTTCAATGACTTCATGTTTCTTTTGTTTTGGTGCCTTATATTTTTTTGTTGATTCAGAATTGAATACAAATTGTATATCGGAAGTGGAAGTAGGTTGGTCATTTTTTGTAAAAACAGACAACATATTCCGGAAGAAATCTCTTAAGGCGATTTTAATCAGCTCCATTCATAATCTAATATCATAATTATAACCTAAAAAGATTAATTATTGGGGAAAAGTGTTTGAAATATCGTTTATTTATTTAAAAGAATGAATAAAATAAAAAAAGATGCAGACTCAGAAAAAATTATCTGAGTCTGCATCTTTAGTTTAGCCTTTACTTTTCAACGTTAGAGTCGGAATCTTTAACATCAGTAGTTGTATCGGCTGATATCTTAATTTCATCTTTTTCAATTTTTGCAGCTAATTTTGTTACATCAGGATTATCAAGGTAGAAGTCAGCTATTTGATCTTCAATCTGTTCCTGGATAACACGTCTTAGTGGACGAGCACCCATTGCGGGATTGTAGCCTAAATCAACTAATTTTTCTTCAACCCGATTTGTAACGTGAAGTTCTAAGTTTTGATTTTTAAGAACTTTATTAACGTCATCAAGCATGATACTTACGATTGAAACTAAGTTTTCTTTACTTAATGAGTTAAATTCAACGATGTCATCAAAACGGTTTAAAAATTCAGGACGGAAGTAATTTGATAGTTTATCAATGATGGCATGGGTTGCACCAGTTGACGTTGCACCAAAGCCAACATTTGCTTCAGCATCAGCACTACCAGCGTTAGATGTCATAATGATAATCGTATCTTTGAAACTTACCACGCGACCTTGTGAATCTGTTAAACGGCCATCTTCAAGAATCTGCAAGAACATATGCATAACATCAGGATGTGCTTTTTCAACTTCATCTAACAAGATTAAACTGTATGGATTACGACGAACTTGTTCAGTTAATTGACCAGCTTCTTCATAACCAACATAGCCAGGAGGGGAACCAATCAATTTAGAAACTGAATGGTTCTCCATGTACTCACTCATATCGAAACGAATCATTGATTCTTTTGTTCCAAATAATTCTTTTGATAATTGTTTAGCAAGTTCTGTTTTACCAATTCCAGTTGGTCCAACAAACAAGAATGATCCGATAGGACGCCCAGATTTATTGAATCCAATCCGGTTACGGCGGATGGCGCGGGCCACTTTATCAATGGCGTCATCTTGGCCAATGACATTAGCTTGAAGGGAAGTGGCTAAATTTTTCAATTGTTGTTGCTCTTTTTCCTTTAGTTCGCCTACAGGAATCCCTGTTTTTTCTTCAATAATTTGTTCCATTTCTTTTTCGGTTACAATTGGTAATTCATCAGAATCAGTATTACTATCTTGTAATTCTTTGAATTTTGCGACTTGATCGCGATAGTAGGCTGCTTTTTCATAATCTTCGTCGGTTAGTGCAGCTTGTTTTTGAGTTTCAGCGTTTTTAATTTTTTCTGCAACTAATTTGGGATCAATAGCTTTAATGGTTAAATTCATTTTTGACCCAGATTCATCAAGTAAATCGATGGCTTTATCTGGTAAAAAACGATCTTGAATGTAACGGTCAGAGAGAGAAGCAGCAGCTTCAATTGCTTCATCACTATAATGAACATGATGGTAAGCTTCGTATTTCTTTTGAATACCTTTTAAAATGACGATTGACTCTTCGACACTAGGTTCATCAACTTGGATAGGCTGTAAACGACGTGCAAGCGCAGCATCTTTTTCGATTTGACGATATTCATTTAGAGTTGTTGCGCCAACGAGTTGTAATTCGCCTCGAGCAAGAGCTGGTTTTAGAACGTTACCGGCATCCATACCACCTTCAGCATTACCAGCGCCTACAATTTCATGAATTTCATCAATGAATAGAATGATAGACTTATCATTTTTAAGTTCCTTCATTAATTGTTGCATTCGTTCTTCGAACTGACCACGAATACCCGTTCCTTGAACTAATGAAACAACATCTAATCGAATAACTTGTTTGTTTAAAAGTTTTTGAGGAACAGCTGAATCAACAATTTTTTGAGCTAATCCTTCAACGACTGCTGTTTTACCAACACCAGCTTCGCCGATTAGAACAGGATTATTTTTTGTCCGACGATTCAAAATTTCAATGATTTGATTAATTTCTTGATCGCGACCAATGACCGGGTCAATATTTCCTGCCCGTGCCTCATCGGTTAAATTAAGACCGAATTGACCAAGGATTGTATCCTTACCATTATTTTTATTAGCGCCACCATTTCTACCAGCTTGGGTAGGAGGTGTCTGCTCTTTTCTTTGTGAACTATTATTTTGACTATTTGGTGCAATCGCATTAAATAAATCATCAAGGTTACCAAAGCTAAATGGATCTTGTTGATTATTACGGATTTGACCATTACTTAAACGCTCTTGTTCATCTTTTAGTAATCGATAACAATTTTGACATAAATCGTATTCTTGATGTTGACCATTTAAGTTAGTTGATAAGTGTATTGTCGCTGGATTGATTTGACAATTTTGACAGATCATATGTGTCACAACCTTTCATATTTCGTTCGTATAGTTTAGTTTATCTAAGATCAAAAACATGTTGACCATCTTTGACCTTCGATGAATAGTATACAAAATATGGAAAAATTCTGCAAGCAATTAGAACTCCTTTTTTACATTTTATGGAGGCTAATCTATAATGAATTTAGTATAGTAGATTTTAGTGAAAAGAGGTTTGAAAATGAGCGAAGATTATAAAGCAAAAATTGATGCATTGATTGCTGGTGAAATAGAGACAATAACAATCAACCCAGATGAATTTATGGCGTTTCAACTTGTTTGGCAAAAAGAAAAATTACGTAAGGCAATCGTTGGTAATGCGCAAAGAGAAGGTCAAATTATTTACAAATATGTTAGTTTGAAAAACTAAAGACTTGTATCATTTTTTAAATAATGGTATTATTTGTCTCTAAAGACTAATGTGTTTAATTTATTAATGAAAACGTGTTCTTTGCTTTTGTTAGTGGGTTATGCATTTTTCTAAAATAAAAAAATATAGAACATCAAGGAGATAATTAATTATGGAAAAGAAAGACTTTCACGTAATCGCAGAAACAGGTATCCACGCGCGTCCAGCTACATTATTGGTACAAGCAGCAAGCAAATTTACTGCTGACGTTGCTTTGGTTTACGGAGAAAAATCAGTAAACTTGAAATCAATCATGGGCGTTATGTCATTAGGCGTTGGTCAAAATGCTGATGTAACAATCACTGCTGATGGCGCTGACGAAACAGATGCAATCGCAGCTATTACAGAAACAATGACGAAAGAAGGACTTGCTGAATAATGTCGAAAATGCTAAAAGGGATTGCTGCTAGTGATGGTATTGCCATTGCTAAAGCATATATGTTAGTTCAACCCGATTTGTCATTCTCGCAAGTAAGCATTGAAGATCCAGAGTCAGAAATCAAACGCCTTGATGCTGCTGTTGCAGCATCAAGTGAAGATTTGAAACTAATCAAACAAAAAGCTGCAGAAAACCTCGGCGCAGAAGAAGCCGAGGTTTTTGAAGCTCATTTGACAATCCTTTCAGATCCTGAACTTATGGGCAACATTGGCGATAAAATCAAAAATGATAAGGTCAACGCTGAAGCAGCATTGAAGGATGTCACAGATATGTTCATTTCAATGTTTGAAGATATGACTGATAATGCTTATATGCAAGAACGTGCAGGCGATATTCGTGATGTTACGAAACGTGTAATGAGTCATTTATTAGGAGTTACAATTCCTAATCCTGCTCTTATCGATCAAGAAGTTGTGGTCGTTGCACATGATTTAACACCATCGGATACAGCCCAATTAAATCGTAAATTTGTTAAAGGATTTATTACTGATGTTGGTGGACGTACTTCTCATTCTGCTATTATGTCTCGTACGCTTGAAATTCCTGCTGTTGTAGGCGCTGGTGATCCAACGACTGCAATCTCAGAAGGTGATATGGTTATTGTTGATGGTATCAATGGTGACGGAATTATCAATCCTACTGCTGAAGAAATTTCAACATATGAAGCAAAAGCAAAAGCTTTTTCTGATCAAAAAGCTGAATGGGAAGAACTAAAAGACGCTAAAACAGTTACTGCTGATGGCGTACATTTTGATTTAGCTGCTAATATCGGTACACCTAAGGATGTTGAGGGTGCAGTAGATAATGGTGCTGAAGCAGTTGGTTTATTCCGTTCAGAATTCTTATACATGGATGCTAGTGAATTACCTTCAGAAGATGATCAATTTAAAGCTTATAAAGCTGCAGTTGAAGGTATGAATGGTAAACAAGTAGTTGTAAGAACAATGGATATTGGAGGCGATAAGGAATTACCTTACTTGCCATTACCAGAGGAAATGAATCCGTTCTTAGGATATCGCGCAATCCGTATTAGTTTGGATCGTCAAGATATTTTCAGAACACAACTTCGTGCTCTACTTAGAGCTTCTCATTATGGACAATTAGCAATTATGTTCCCTATGATTGCAACTGTTGATGAATTTAAATCAGCAAAAGCTATCTATACTGAAGAACGTACTAAGTTAATTGACGCTGGTGTACCAGTAGCAGATAAACTTGAAGTCGGTATGATGATGGAAATTCCTGCTGCTGTTATGAACGGTGATCATTTGGCTAAGTATGCTGATTTCTTTAGTATTGGTACAAATGATTTAATTCAATATTCAATGGCTGCTGATCGAGGTAATGAACAAGTGTCATACCTTTACCAACCTTATAACCCATCAATTTTACGTTTGATTAAAATGGTAATTGATTCGGCTCATAAAGAAGGTAAGTGGGCAGGTATGTGTGGCGAAATGGCCGGCGATCAAATTGCCGTACCTATTTTAGCTGGAATGGGACTTGATGAATTCTCAATGAGTGCTTCGTCAATTCTTAAAACACGTAGTTTAATGAAAAAATTAGATACAACAAAAATGAAGGAATTAGCTGATAAAGCTGTTTCTGACTGTGAAACTAATGAAGAAGTTATTGCATTAGTTGAATCTTACATGAAATAAATTAAACACAAAAAAACTGGTAATTTCGATTATCAGTTTTTTTGTGTTTAATTGGGAATAGATGAGAATAGTCTACTTTTATTGCATAACGGGTGAGAAACCAATATAATTAAAACTATTATATTAGAATAGACAAGGGGACCTTATCGTGAATATTGGAATTTTTACAGATACATATTTTCCACAAGTGAGCGGTGTGGCGACTTCAATAAAAACACTAAGAAACGAGCTCGAAAAAGAGGGACATACCGTCTATATCTTTACGACGACTGACCCACATGTTGATAAGACAGTATATGAACGTAATATTTTTAGATTCTCTAGTATTCCATTTGTTTCTTTTACAGATAGAAGAATTGCTGTTAGAGGCTTATTTCAAGCTTACCAAGTGGCAAAAGAACTAAATTTAGACGTTATTCATACACAGACTGAATTTTCTATGGGCTGGATTGGTAAATTTGTTGCAAGAAATTTAAAAGTTCCTTGTTTACATACCTATCATACAATGTATGAAGATTATTTACATTACATTGCCAATGGTAAGTTATTGAAACCATACCATGTTAAGCAAATGACAAAAACATTTGCATTCCATATGAGCGGGATTATCGCACCAAGTACACGCGTTCAGACGTTGCTACAGAAGTATGGTGTGAAATCAGAAATACGAGTTATCCCTACAGGGGTAGACATTTCTCAATTTGAACAAATTGAAACAGAAGATTATCGTTCTAAATTAGACATTTCTGAAGATCAACCAGTCATGCTTGCGTTAAGTCGATTGGCATTTGAAAAGAATACACAAGAAATTATTGATGGTATGCCAGCGATAATTAAAAAAGTACCGAATGTTTTACTCTTGATTGTAGGGGATGGTCCGGCACGTGAAACCCTTGAAGAGCAAACAGAAAGTTTAAATTTAAAGGACAACGTCAGATTTATTGGTGAAGTTGATAATGATGAGGTATTCCATTTTTATCAGTTAGCAGATTTATTTGTGTCTGCATCAGTAACAGAATCTCAAGGATTGACGTTTATCGAAGCTTTAGCTGCTGGAACACCGGTTATTGCTAAAACGGGTAAATATACTGACGAGTTAATGGAAAAACCAGAAGTTGGTAAAACTTTTTCATCTGAAACTGAAATGGTGACTGATATTATTGATTACTTAAATAGATGTCATGAAGAAGTTGATCCAGAGCCAAGATTAGAAAAGTTAAAAGAAATTTCAGCGGCAACATTTGGATCAAAAGTTGCTGAATTTTACCAAGATGCTCAAATTCATTATGTTGAAATAGAAGAAGAGGATGACGAAATCAGTCATCTATAAACGAATTTATTTTCAAAGGAGTTTCAACCATGCTATTAATTAACATGTTTTCTGCGGCCAATTCGGTTAAAGGACAAGGGGTCGGTAGCGCATATACCGAAATGATGAAGTTGCTCAAAGAACGCTTTCCAACTGAATTCAAAATTAGTGTGAATAAATATAGTCGCTCAGATATTAGTCATTACCATACCATCAATTTTCCTTATTACCTTTCGACTTTTATGCCAGGTAGAGGTAAAAAAATTGGCTATGTCCATTTTTTACCAGAAACACTTGAGGGAAGTGTTAAAATTCCACAACCTTTTAAAGCCATTTTTTATTGGTATGTAATTGCTTTTTATAAACGAATGGATCATATTGTCGTGGTTAATCCAAGTTTTATTCCAAAACTTGAAGCGTTTAAGATTCCAAAAGAACGCGTCACGTATATTCCTAATTTTGTTTCAAAAAAAGTTTTTTATGAAAAAACCGTGGAAGAAAAACAAGCTTTTAGAGATGCGTTAGGTATTCCAGCCGATAAATTTGTTGTTTTTGGTGATGGTCAAGTTCAAGAAAGAAAAGGTGTGCCCGATTTTATTAAGTTAGCTAAGCAAAATCCTGATATCCAATTTATTTGGGCCGGTGGCTTTTCATTTGGTAAGTTAACTGACGGTTATGCTGAATTAAAAAAAGTAGTTGATAATCCGCCTAGTAATTTAACGTTTACTGGGATTATTGATCGAGAAGCTCTAGTAAATTATTACAATATTGCTAACCTTTTCTTACTGCCATCTTTCAATGAATTGTTTCCAATGTCAGTATTAGAAGCATTTAGTTGTGGGACACCTGTATTATTGCGCGATTTAGATCTTTATAAAGCGGTTATTGAGGGCTATTATGATGCCGCGACAGATGTTAATGGTATGCAAATTAAATTGAGAAAATTAAAAGAAGATCCCAATGCGTTATCAGTTTTGCATGACAAAGCAGATCAGGCATCAGCATACTATTCTGAGGATAGATTGGCTGAAATTTGGCATCAATTTTACTTGGACCAGAGCAAAGAGGGCTAAAAGATGACTCGAAAAAACATAGGTTTATTGACGTTAATGGTTATAATTGGGATGGGGATATTCGCTTATTCTTTAAAAAATGTATCAATTCAGTCGCTCGTTAAAGCTTTAGTTAATATTAATATATGGTGGTTATTAGTAGCAGTATTTTGTATCTGTATGTACTTTGTCATTGAAGCATTTGTTGTTCAACGGTTCATGATAGGGCAACATAAAAAATTTACATTTAAGAATGCAATTCGTATTCCACTGATTGAACAATTATTTAATGGAATCACACCTTTTTCAACAGGTGGACAACCTGCACAATTGTTTGCGATGGCTCAGTCAGGTGTGGACGCTGGTCGTGCAAGTTCCATTTTATTAATGAAATTTGTCGTTTACCAGGCAATGATTGTTATTAATTTTATTGTTTGTTTACTAATTGGGTTTCAATACATTCAAGATAAAGTTAATTATCTAATGGTATTCGTGATTTTTGGATTTGTGATTCATTTAGCTGTGATTACTGCTTTGTTAATGATCATGTATTGGTATGGATTCACTAAAAAATTAGTGTATGTTTGTATGCTAGTTGTTAAGTTATTCGTTAAAGGGGATCGTTTTGATCGCTGGAATACAAGTATTTATTCAAAAATTGAAAACTTCCATAAAGAGAGTTTACGTATGAAGAATGAAAAGAAAATGATTTTTCACGTTTTTGTATTAACATTCTTCCAACTCGCGTTTTACTATTTAATTCCATACTTTATTATGTTGTCATTGGGATACACATCAGTGAATGTGATTATGATTACAGCACTTCATGTGCTTATTGTCATGGTAATTTCACTTTTCCCAATTCCGGGGGGAACTGGTGGTGCAGAATATAGCTTCGCGATTGTCTTTTCTAGTTTCATGACCAGTCACAGTAAATTGATTTTAGCCATGTTGTTATGGCGTATTTTAACTTACTATGTTGGACTATTTGCGGGAATGTTTGCTTTAGTTGTTAAACCAGATAAGGTAGAAGAAGTTGGAATTGAAGATTAAATAAATGAAATATGATAGTAACCATTGCTGATGATAGATTTTCTATTATTGGCAATGGTTTTTTTTGTGTTTTATAAGGAGAAGAACGTGTTTCTTTAAGCAATACTAAAATCGCTAATCAGTTTATTACTATTCAAAATAACGACAAAAAAGCACTGTCAAATGACAATGCTTTTATTAGTTAGCTTTTCAAAATCGTTAAATATATTGTGATAAAGCGTCTTTAACTTGCTCTTTTGAATGATAACCGACGAGTGTATCAACAACTTCGCCATCTTTTTTAATCATTAATGTGGGAATTCCCATGATACCAAAATCGTCAGCTGTTTTAGGATTTTGGTCAACATCCATTTTAGCAAATTTAACCTTGTCACCTATTTCTTGTTCTAATTCCTCAATTGCTGGTGATTGCATTTTGCAAGGGCCACACCATGTTGCCCAAAAATCCGTCAATGTTATACCTGAATCTGTAACTGTTTTGAAATTTTCATCTGTAATTGCTTGTACCATTTGAATTCCTCCTTTATTTATTTGAATATAATATCAGAGGAAATATAATTAGCCTAAATATATGCTTACAAAAAGTAAGTATAAAGAAATAACGCCGTATTTTTATTTATTTTGTGTCATGTAGTCATTCAAACGTTCCATCCCAAGCACTAAATTCTCCATACTAGAAGCGTAACTTAAGCGAACGTAACCTTGACCAGAATCACCAAAAGCAGTTCCTGGAATTAAGGCAAGTTTATTATTAAAAGCTAGTTCTTTACAGAATGCCATAGAATCTTGGTTATATCCTGCAGGAATTTTTGCGAAAATATAAAAAGCGCCACTAGGTTGTGCCATTTCAAAATGCATTTTTTTCATTTCAGCCATAACGAAATCACGGCGTTTTTTATATTCAACATTCATTATGCGACCATCGTCTTTACCGTCACGTAAGGCAGCAATTCCAGCACGTTGAGAAACACTTGTTGCAGAGGTTACTAAGTATTGATGAACTTTTTTTAATTCATCAGTCATCGCTTTGGGAGCAAGCAAGAATCCAATGCGCCAGCCAGTCATGGCATGCGATTTTGATAAACCATTAATTAGGACAGTTTGGTCACGGATATATTTTGCAATTGAGACATGTTCATGATCATAAGTTAATTCACTATAAATTTCATCACTAATTGCCCATAATTTTTGCTTTCTAATTTCATCAGTTATCGCAATAACTTCATCTTCGGTCCAAGAAATACCAGTTGGATTACTTGGATTAATTAGGATAATACCTTTAATATTTTCATTTGGATTATCTTTAACAGCTTGATTAATCATCTCAGGTGTTAATCTAAAGTTATTATCACGTGTGTTGATAAAAATTGGTTTAACCCGATTTAAAGTAATCAGTGGCATATAGCCAGGGTAGAGTGGCGTTGGGACAAGAACGGCATCGCCGGGGTTGAAGATAGTCTGTAAGGCAGTTGCGATGGCTTCAGTTGCACCAACTGTAACTAGAATTTCAGATTGTGCATCATAAGTAACGTCATATTTTTCATTAAAAAATTCACTGGCAGCTTCACGTAACTCAATATCACCAGCCATACCCATATAATGTGAGTAATTTTCATGAATGGCTTCGATGGCAGCTGCTTTAACATGATCGGGTGTATTAAAATCTGGTTCACCCATTGTTAATTTAATCATATCAGGAATTTGGCTCACTTCATCATCAAATTGACGAATATCTGAGACCTCTATTTTAAATACTTGATCGTTCAAATCTTTTCTAAATAAGCTCATTTTTATGCCTCCAAGTCTAATAACTAACAGTTTAGCATAAAAACAAGTTAAGAAACGATTATAATCTGCTTAATCAGGTGTAAATGTATAGAAAATTTGGTATTATTAACTATGATATTGAAAGGGGAACAACTATGAAAAATTCTCAGTTAGTAGCAATCATTAGTCGCTTAGAGGCTATGCAAAAAGAAGATAACGGCGAAATCCAAACAAGACACTTCGAACGTGAAGGTGTTGAAAAGGGAATCGTTGAATATGATCCAGATATGAAAGCATATACGTTAGAAGATTTAAGTAACCATACTAAATTTCCTTTCGATGATATTGATTTAATTGCAATGGAAGTTTACGACTTACTATTTAGTTAATCAATAACTGAAACATAGATTGAAAGACATTTTCGTGTTCTCGAAAACTGATCTTAAAAAATGGAGGCACTAAGATGCGGTCAACTTTAAAATATGTTCAGGATAAATTGAGCTCAAGATGGGGATTCCTCCTCTTGACGCTCGTTTTATTTTGGGCCAAAACAGTTGTTGCTTATGAAACCAAATTTACATTAGGTGCAACAGGTAGCATGCAACAATTTTTACTTTATATTAATCCAATACCAACAGCGTTATTATTATTTGGAATTGCAATCTACTTTAAGGGTAAAAAATCATATTGGATTTTGCTGATTGTTGATTTTATTCAAACATCATGGCTTTTTGCAAATATGGTTTATTATCGTGAGTTTTCAGATTTTCTTTCACTAGGAATTATCAAAAATTCAGGTTCAGTAGCTAATAATCTAGACAAGGGAATTGCCGGTATTTTACGACCAACTGATTTCTTTGTTTATATCGATATTATTATTTTAATTTTGATTCTTGTCTTTAAATTAGTCAAAATTGACTATAACCCAATTAAAAAGCGTTATGCTTTTATCCTGACTATTGCATCTGTACTTTTAGCTTTAGGGAACTTAGGTTTAGCTGAAAAGGATCGTTCTCAATTATTGACAAGAACTTTTGATAATAACTATATTGTTAAATATTTAGGCTTGAATTTCTATGCGGGATATAATGTTTATCAAACGCAAAAAGAAAGTGCGACACGTAAAAATGCCACTGCTAAAGATATGGATAAAGTTCTAAAGTATTTGGATAAAAATCGTTCTAATTCAAATATAAAGTATTATGGAAAAGCGAAGGGTAAAAATGTTTTTGTGATTCATCTAGAAAGTTTCCAACAGTTCATGATCGATTATAAATGGGATGGGCAACAAGTTACGCCTAACATTAATAAATATTATCATGATCAAAATACATTATCATTTGATAATTTCTTTAATCAAGTTGGACAAGGTAAAACGTCTGATGCTGAAATGATGTTGGAAGCATCCCTTTATGGGTTACCATCTGGTTCAGCGATGACGACTTATGGCACACAAAATACATTCCAAGCAGCACCCGCTATTCTTGATCAAAAAGGCTACTCTACAGCAGCTTTCCATGGTGACGTGGGTAGTTTCTGGAATCGTAATAATACTTATAAATCATTTGGTTACCAGTATTTCTTCAGTGAACCTTATTATGATGTCAAAGCTAACTATAAAGTTGGTTATGGGATGAAAGATAAGATTTTCTTGAAGCAATCGGTTAAGTATATTGAACAATTACCCCAACCTTTTTATGCTAAACTCATCACACTAACTAACCATTATCCATATGATTTAGATAGTGCGAATACGTCAATCAAAAAGACGGATACAGACGATAGTACGGTTGATGGTTATGTTCAAACATCTAAATATCTTGATCAATCATTCGGAGAATTCGTTAGTTACTTGAAGAAGAGTGGCTTGTATAAGGACAGTATGATTGTGATGTATGGTGATCACTATGGTATCTCTAATAATCATCCGAAAGCTATTGCACAGCTTTTAGGTAAAGACAAAGTAACAAGTTATGATTTAACGATGTTCCAAAAGGTACCATTTATGATTCATATGAATGGCCTTAAGGGCGGTATTAATCATACTTATGGTGGTGAAATTGATGTGCTACCAACTTTACTTGATCTATTAGGCGTTAAGAATACCGATACGGTTCAATTTGGTAATGATTTATTATCGAAAAATCGTAACCAAACGGTTGCCTTTAGAAATGGTGATTTCGTTTCACCAACCTTTACAAAAGTTGGAAATACCACGTATAACACTAAGACTGGTAAAGAAATCGAAAAACTAACGGCAGCACAACAAAAAGTTTATAACAAAGAATTAAAACATGTTACAACGTCATTATCATTATCAGATGAAGTTATTACGGGTGATCTATTAAGATTCTACGCACCAAGTAATTTCACTAAAGTAAATAAATCTGACTATAATTACAAGAAAAGTGACGCTCTTGAAACTTTGAAAAAAGCACAAGAGAAAGAAAAAACCAGTTTAATTGAACAACACGGTGGGGTATCTACCGAAAGTTTATTCAAAACTGATGCTCCAGAATTAAAATAACGATTGAAGTCATAACGTCATGTTATGGCTTTTTTTGTTGTAACCTTTACACAATCTTTACAATACCCCCACAGGACCTTTACATTAAAAATATAAACTTAATGTATAAGTTAAATATCGATATTTATGGAGGAAGTTACTATGAAAAAGGGATCTTTAGTAATGATTGGTGGAATTTTATCCATCATGTTATTAACTTTAACGGGATGTGAGACACAATCAAATTCAGGAAAATCGATTACAATTGTTGGATCTACAGCTTTACAACCTTTAGTTGAGGCAGCTGGTGAAGAATACGGGACTGAAAATGTTGGCGTCTTTGTTAATGTTCAAGGTGGCGGATCCGGAACAGGATTGAGTCAAGTTCAAGAAAAAGCCGTTAGCATTGGTAACTCAGATGTTTTTGCTGAAGAAAAATCAGGCATTAAGGCAAGTAAACTTGTAGACCATCAAGTTGCCGTTGTTGGAATTACGCCAGTTGTGAATAATGGTGTGGGCGTTAAAAACGTCTCAAAAAAACAACTTATAGATATTTTTACTGGTAAATTAACAAATTGGAAGCAACTAGGTGGCAATGATTTACCAATTGTCCTTTTAAATCGTGCATCTGGTTCGGGAACACGATTAACATTTGAAAAATGGGGATTAGAAGGTAAGCAAAGTAAAGATGCACAGGAACAAGATTCAACGGGAATGGTTCGACAAATTGTCGGATCGACACCTGGTGCAATAAGTTATATGGCTTTCTCATACGTTGATAAAACGGTCGATGTACTTTCTGTTGATAAAGTTAAACCAACTGAAAGTAATGTTGCCTCAAATAAATGGAAAATCTGGTCATACGAACATATGTATACGAATGGTGAACCCACGGGATTAACAAAACAATTTTTAACTTATATGATGTCAAATAAAATTCAAAAACAGGTTGTTAGTAAATTAGGTTATATTCCAACAACACAGATGCAAGTGAGTCGTTCGGTTGAAGGTAAAATAACACCAATTAAGAAGGGGATGTAGTTATGGATCCGATTCGTGAAAGTTTACTCAAAAAATCAAAAGCATCTAAACTAGAGATGCGCGGTAAAATAATTACTTATTTCTGTATTGGACTAATCGTCGCTATTGTTCTTGCTATCTTTTATTTCGTTGCTTCAAAAGGATTAGCAACGTTCTTTACTGATAAAGTATCAATTAAAGATTTTTTATTAGGAAAGAGTTGGAACCCTGGAACGCTTGATAAAGCAGGTAAGCCAGAAGTTGGGGCTTTACCAATGATTTCTGGATCATTCTTTGTCACTTTTTTATCAGCATTAATTGCAACACCTTTCGCTATTGGAACAGCTATTTTCATGGTTGAAATTTCACCAAATACGGGTAGCCGAATTTTACAACCGGTAACTGAATTATTAGTTGGTATTCCTTCAGTTGTTTATGGATTTATTGGTCTTTCAGTTGTGGTCCCATTTGTTCGAAGTATTTTTGGTGGAACAGGGTTTGGTATTTTATCTGGGACATTTGTGTTATTTGTTATGATTCTACCAACCGTTACGTCAATGACTGTTGATACTTTAAAATCTGTCCCACGTTATTACCGGGAAGCCTCACTGGCCTTAGGTGCAACACGTTGGCAAACAATTTATAAAGTTATTCTAAGAGCAGCAACACCAGGTATCATGACAGCGGTTGTTTTTGGTATGGCACGAGCTTTTGGTGAAGCCTTAGCCGTTCAAATGGTTATTGGTAATGCATCATTGATGCCATCAAGTTTAATTACACCATCATCAACTTTAACAAGTATTTTGACGATGGGAATTGGAAATACTGTCATGGGCTCATTAGAAAATAATGCGCTATGGTCACTTGCTTTAATTCTATTATTAATGTCATTATTCTTTAACATGGTTGTTAGAGTAATTGGTAAGAGAGGGGCGCTTAAATAATGAATCCTAAAAAAGTAGATAAAATCGCAACAAGTATTTTATATGGTATTGCCGGATTCGTCGTTCTTGTTTTAGCGGCCTTACTTGGCTATATATTGGTTAGAGGTGTGCCACATATCAGCTGGCATTTCTTAACATCACCCGCAAAATCATTTTCAAGTGGTGGTGGAGTAGGAATCCAATTGTTTAATTCCTTCTATCTATTATTATTAACATTATTGATTTCTTTCCCTATTTCATTGGGAGCGGGTATTTGGTTATCAGAATACGCTAAAAATAATTGGGTGACGACGGTTATTAGAACGTCTGTTGAAATTTTAAGTTCATTACCTTCAGTTGTTGTTGGGCTTTTTGGGTTTTTGATTTTCGTTGTCCAATATAATTTCGGTTTTTCAATTTTATCAGGTGCATTAGCCTTAACGTTCTTCAATTTACCTTTATTAACAAGATCAATCGAAGAGTCATTACGTTCTATCCCATATTCACAACGTGAGGCTGGCTTTTCGTTAGGATTATCGCGTTGGGAAACCGTTACGAGAGTTATTGTTCCAGATGCAGTACCTGGTATTTTAACGGGTGTTATATTGAGTGCCGGCCGTATCTTTGGTGAAGCAGCTGCGTTAATTTATACTGCTGGTCAAAGTGCGCCAGCACTAGATTTTACAAACTGGAATCCAGCTAATATTGCGAGTCCGTTAAATCCAATGCGTCCAGCTGAAACATTAGCTGTTCATATCTGGAAAATTAATTCAGAAGGTATTATGCCTGATGCATCAGCTGTTTCTGCAGGCGCATCAGCCGTCTTAATTATCGCAGTGCTTTTATTTAATTTCTTAGCTCGATTCGGTGGTAAAGCACTTTATCGTAAAATTACATCAAGTAAATAGATCATTAGGGGGTCAAAGAATATGGTAGAAAATAAAACTGAAAAATCTAGAATTATGACCTTCAATGAAGATAAACATGAGATAGCTTTAGAAACCAAAGATTTACATGTTCATTATGGTTCTAATGAAGCAATTCGAGATGTTAGTTTACAATTTGAACGGTTTAAAATTACAGCTTTAATTGGGGCATCTGGTTCTGGTAAATCAACTTATCTTAGATCGTTGAATCGTATGAATGATGGGATTGCTGATGTAACAGGACAAATTATTTACCGTGATTTAGATATAAATAAAGATAATGTTGATATTTATGAAATGAGAAAACATATTGGAATGGTATTTCAACGACCTAATCCATTTTCAAAATCAATTTATGAAAATATAACGTTTGCTTTGAAACGTCATGGGATGAAAGATAAGCAGTTACTTGAAGAACGCGTTGAAAAATCACTTAAACAAGCTGCACTTTGGGATCAAGTTAAAGATGATTTGAATGTGAGTGCGTTATCATTGTCTGGTGGACAACAACAACGTTTATGTATCGCTAGAGCGATTGCTATGGAACCTGACATCTTATTGTTAGATGAACCAGCTAGTGCGTTAGATCCAATTTCAAGTCGAATTGTTGAAGAATCACTTTTAGAACTGAAAGAAAAGTACACGATTGTCATTGTGACACACAATATGCAACAGGCTTCACGTATTTCAGATTACACAGCATTTTTCCATTCAGGAAATGCGGTAGAATATGATAAAACAACAACTATTTTTACGCGACCAACAATTAAACTAACGGATGATTATGTTTCAGGAAACTTCGGTTAAGGGGGAAAGGCCAAATGACTAAAATAATTGAAACAAATGATGTTCATTTGTATTATGGTAAGAAAGAAGCCCTCAAAGGAATTAATCTTGATTTCAATGAAAAAGGGATTACCGCTTTAATCGGTCCATCTGGTTGTGGTAAATCAACATATTTAAGAACGTTAAATCGCATGAATGATTTAATTCCAGGTGTAACCATTACAGGTACAGTTAAATTAAAAAATGAAGATATTTACGGTCCTAAAATGGATACCGTAAGATTACGCAAAAATGTTGGGATGGTTTTCCAACAACCTAATCCATTTCCATTTTCAATTTACGAAAATGTTGTATATGGTTTGCGATTAGCTGGCGTTAAAGATAAAGCAATCCTTGATGAAGCTGTTGAAAAAAGCTTGAAACAGGCTGCTGTCTGGGATGATGTAAAGGATGATTTGGGTAAAAATGCGCTTGCGTTATCTGGCGGACAGCAACAACGTGTCTGTATCGCTCGAGTCTTAGCGGTTGAACCTGAGGTCATTTTACTGGATGAACCAACAAGTGCTCTGGATCCTGGTTCAAGTAGTAAAATTGAAAATATGTTGCTAGAATTGCGTGAAAAATATACTATTATAATAGTGACTCACAATTTACAACAAGCTTCTCGAATTTCAGATCGAACTGCCTTCTTTTTAGAAGGTAATTTAATTGAAGTTGCACCAACTAAAAAATTATTTACGCAGCCTGTACAAAAAGAAACGGATGACTACATTAGTGGTCGATTCGGTTAAGAAAGGGAGACAAAATAATGCGATTACTTTTTGATGAAGAACAAGAAAAGCTACACATTAGATTTAGCGAAATGGGTATGATGGTTAGTGAAGCCATTCATAAATCTGTCCGTGCTTTCATTAATCATGATAAAGAGTTGGCCCATGAAGTTATCGTTGGCGATTACAAAATTAATGAACGCGAAATGAAGTTAGAAAAACAAACGTTAGAAATGATTGCATTGTATCAACCTGTTACAAGTGATTTAAGAGATATTGTGACTGTTTTAAAAGCTATTTCTGATTTAGAACGAATGGGAGATCACGCTGTAAGTATTGCGAGATCAACGATTCGTGTTAAAGGCAATCCTAGGGTAACGGAGATTGAAGATGAGATCGGAATTATGGGCGACCACGCACGTAAGATGGTTGAAGAAGTCCTCACAGCTTATATTAGAAAAGATGCCGAAAAAGCTCGTAAAGTTGCTAATTTAGATCTTGAAGTTGATGAATATTTCACGACAATATATGACCAGTGTATCCATGAAATGAAAACGAATCCCGAAACAGTTGTGGGAAGTGCTGACTATTTGATGGTTGCCACTTATCTAGAACGAATTGGCGATTATGTTACAAATGTGTGTGAATGGGTTGTTTATTTAAAAAATGGCCGAATCACTGAATTGAATCCTGGTAAATCAGAGTTAGAAAAAGAAAATGAATAAGGCACTACTCATTTAATAACTAACAATTTCGCGATTGTTAGTTATTTTTAATTTAAACGTTAAAATTTAAGTAAATAACGCTCGTTAAAATTGTAAAATGAGTACGATAAGAAGTACAATAATGATAGATTATTCTGAATGGAGGAACTACAAAATGAAAACAAATAAAAAATTCACAAAATCAACTAATAAAATTATCGCGGGTGTCGCAGCTGGACTTGCCGAATATATAAATTGGAATCCAACACTCGTTAGATTTTTATTTTTAATGCTAATCTTCGCAACAAAAGGCGTATTTATACTTGTCTATATCTTGTTAGCAATTAGCTTACCAGGGAAAAAACGTTCATTTACTAGTTCTTTTGAGCAGTTTACATCTAGTACTGGACAACGGACTAGCTCATCAAGTAAGAGTGGCCGTAAAATTATTAAAGATGTAGAAGTTACAGACGATAAATAATATTAATGATGAGGTGAAGATTCATGGGATTTTGGCAGCGCGTATTAATTAATGCCATACTGTTTTTGGCAATATCTGGTTTTTTTCCAGAGACTTTATTTGTTAAAAGTATCTGGGTTGCATTAATCGCCAGTTTTGTACTGGCCGTACTAAATATGCTAGTTAAACCGTTTTTAGTGATTTTATCACTGCCGGTAACTATTTTCAGTTTAGGATTTTTCTATCTGATTATAAATGCATTTATGTTACAAATGACGTCATTTTTTGTGGGTAATGAATTTAAATTTTCGAGCTTTTGGGCGGCATTTATCATCTCAATTGTGATGAGTATTGCTAATACAATCGTAACAAATTACTTTATTAGAAATAGACAATAGGGGGCATTAAGATGGCCAATGAAGTTTCAGTTAGAAATTTAGTAGATGCAATGGGATTAACTGTTTTAATTGGGAAAGAATACTTGGATGATAAAAAAATTACAACAAGTGATATTTCACGTCCTGGTCTAGAATTAACCGGGTATTTTAATTTTTATCCGAAAGAACGTATTCAATTATTTGGGATGACAGAACATGCTTATGCAAATGGACTGACTCCTGAAGATAGGCAGAATGTGATGAATCAATTAGCAACAGAACAAACACCATGTTTTGTTGTTTCAAATGATTTGGATGTGCCGCTAGAATTATTAGCTATCGTCAAAGAAAGACATATTCCAGTTCTAATTTCAAAACTAACAACGTCACGTCTATCTTCTAATATGGTTAACTTTTTGGAAGCTAAATTAGCTGAACGCCAGTCAATACATGGTGTTTTAGTTGATATTTATGGTCTTGGGGTCATGATTACAGGTGATTCTGGTGTTGGTAAATCAGAAACAGCGCTTGAATTAATTAGACGTGGACATCGGTTAATTGCAGATGATCGTGTTGATGTTTTCCAACAAGATGAGGAGACACTTGTTGGTGAGGCACCTGCAATTTTAAAACATTTACTTGAAATTCGAGGTATCGGTATTATCGATATCATGAACTTGTTTGGTGCAGGAGCTGTCCGTAATGACACTGATATTTCACTAATTATTCATCTAGAAAACTGGACTCCTGATAAACAATTTGATCGATTAGGTAATAATGATGAATTTGTTAAAATATTCAATGTGAATGTGCCAAAAATTTCTGTACCTGTTAAAACAGGACGTAATTTGGCCATTATCATTGAAGTCGCAGCAATGAACTTCCGTGCAAAAACAATGGGTTATGATGCTACTAAAGCATTTGAAGCTAATCTAAATGGCTTAATCCAAACAAATTCAAAAAAAGATTAAGGATTGGACGAGAGTAAATTGAATTATTTATTAGGTGCGTTGAATCCCATCGCAGTTAAATTAGGACCTATTGAAGTTCGTTGGTATGGTGTAATAATTGCGAGTGCAGTAATTCTAGCAGTTATTTTAGCCATTCTTGAAGGCAAAAAAATAGGAATAAATGAAGATACCATATATGATATGGTTCTATGGGCGTTGCCAATTTCAATTGTTTCTGCGCGACTCTATTACGTTGTGTTCGAGTGGTCTTATTACGCTCAACATCTCAGTGAAGTTTATCGAATTTGGGATGGTGGTATTGCTATCTATGGTGGGTTAATAGGCGCAATTATTACAGTGATTATTTTCTGTCAGCGTCGCCATTTGTCAGCATGGTTAATGTTTGATCTAGCGGCACCACTTGTGCTACTTGCGCAATCAATCGGCCGTTGGGGTAATTTTATGAACCAAGAAGCCCATGGTGGAAAAACGACGTTAGAGGCATTGCAAAATTTACATTTACCTGAATTTATTATTAACCAAATGAACATCAATGGCACCTACTATAAGCCAACATTTCTATACGAATCATTGTGGAGTTTTGTTGGATTCTTAATATTAATTGCCTTGAGACATCGAGTACACCTTTTCAAACGTGGAGAAATACTATTTGCATATCTAACTTGGTATTCATTTGGTCGTTTCTTTATCGAAGGAATGAGAACAGATAGCTTAATGTTATTTTCAACAATTCGTGTTTCTCAACTTCTCTCATTAGTGATTTTTATTGGATCAATTAGTTGGTTATTATTGAGAAGATATTGGGAACCGCAAAATCAATGGTATTTAGACGGACAATTGAAATAAAAATTTCTCATAGTTAATGCTATTAGAGGTAAAATTTGGTATGATTAGAATGAATAAATTTTGAAGGAGATTATATAATGACAAAAAAAGTAGCAGTATTAGGCGCCGGTTCTTGGGGTAGTATCCTTGCCGATATCCTAACTGAAAATGGTCATGACATCAGACTTTGGTCAAATGTTCCAGCACAAGTAGCAGAAATGAATGAGTTCCATACAAATAAGCATTACTTGGAAGATTACACTTATTCTAAAGACCTACATGCATATGAAGATTTAAAAGAAGCTTTGGATCAAGTTGACGCTATTTTATTTGTTGTTCCAACAAAAGCAAGCCGTATTGTTGCTAAACAAGTAGCAGCAATTTTAGAAGAAACAGGTAACAAACCAATTATTATTCATGCAAGTAAAGGACTAGAACAAGTCACACACAAACGTATTTCAGAAGTTATTGAAGAAGAAATTCCTGCTGACATTCGTGGTAGTGTTGTTGTCTTCTCTGGCCCAAGTCATGCTGAAGAAGTTGCAAATCGTGATTTAACAACAATTGTTTCAGCAAGTACTGATCCTGAAGCTGCAAGTTTTGTTCAAGATCTCTTTATGAATAAATTCTTAAGAATCTACACAAATAACGATGTTATCGGTGTTGAAATGGGCGCAGCTATGAAGAATATTATCGCCGTTGGTGCTGGTATGCTTCATGGTATGGGCTATGGCGATAACGCTAAAGCAGCTTTGATTACACGTGGATTAGCTGAAATTGCTCGTTTAGGGACATCATTTGGTGCTAACCAATTAACCTTTATGGGACTTTCTGGTGTTGGTGATTTAATCGTTACAGCTACAAGTGTTCATTCACGTAACTGGCGTGCTGGAGACCAATTAGGTCAAGGTAAATCATTAGATGCTGTTGTTGCTGATATGGGTATGGTTATCGAAGGTGTTGGTACTGCTAAGGCTGCTTATGAATTAGCACAACAACAAGGAATTGATATGCCAATCACAAATGCAATTTATGACGTTTTATACAATAATAAAGAAATTAAATCAGTGATTGAAGCTTTGATCAATCGTGAAGGTAAATCTGAATTAGCAGAATAAAAGGGGATTAGACTATGCAAAAAGTTAAAAAAGCCATTATTCCGGCTGCTGGACTAGGGACTCGTTTCTTACCAGCAACTAAAGCGATGGCAAAAGAAATGCTCCCAATTGTTGATAAACCAACGATTCAATTTATTGTTGAAGAGGCGCGTCAATCGGGTATTGAAGATATTTTGATTGTTACGGGTAAAGGTAAGCGACCAATTGAAGATCATTTTGATTCGGTGCCAGAACTGGAAGCGAATTTAGCTGCAAAGCATAAAGACGAATTATTAAAATTAGTTGAAGAAACAACGGATATTAATTTGTATTTTGTTCGTCAATCTCATCCACGAGGTCTTGGCGATGCCGTTTTAATGGCTAAAGACTTTGTTGGGGATGAACCTTTTGTTGTCATGTTAGGCGATGATTTAATGGAAGATAAAGTACCATTAACGCGTCAACTCATGAATCGCTTTGATGAGACACATGCTTCAACTTTAGCGGTGATGAAAGTCCCTCATGAAGAAGTTTCAAAATACGGTGTGATTAATCCTGAATTAGAAGTTAAACCTGGATTATTCAATGTTAAAAACTTTGTTGAAAAACCTACACCTGAAGAAGCACCTAGTGACTTGGCTATTATTGGACGTTACTTATTAACACCTGAAATTTTTGGTATCTTAGAACATCAAAAACCAGGTGCTGGTAATGAAATTCAATTAACGGATGCCATCGATGCATTGAACAAGGTGCAACGTGTTTTCGCTCATGAATTTAAAGGAACCCGATACGATGTTGGCTATAAATTTGGCTACTTAAAAACAAGTATTGAGTATGGTTTGAAACATAAAGAAGTTAAAGATGAATTAAAAGAATATTTGAAGACTTTAGGCGCAAAATTAATTGCAGAAGATACAGCAAAAAATAAGTAGCCTAATTCTTACAGTAAAGCAGGTTTCAAGTTCAACTCACTTGGGACCTGTTTTTGATGTTAAAGCAATTAAATAGACAAAAAAAGTAACATAGGGTATTGTTGAATTACTTACTAAAAGAAAGAAGGTTGAACTAATGACAAAAAAATATGATGTTGTTGTGATTGGTGCTGGGCCCGGTGGAATGACTGCCGCACTCTATGCATCACGTGCAAATCTATCGGTTTTAATGATTGATCGTGGGATTTATGGTGGCCAAATGAACAATACGGCTGAAGTTGAAAATTATCCTGGATTTAAATCAATCTTAGGCCCTGATTTAGCAAAAGAAATGTACGAAAGTTCGACACAATTTGGTGCAGAATATGCATACGGTAGTGTAACCGATATTACAATTGAAGGCGATACTAAACTCATCACAACAGATAATGATGTTTTTGAAACAAAAGCTTTAATTATCGCAACTGGATCAGAATACAAAAAATTGGGTGCTGAAGGCGAAGATACCTTTAGTGGCCGAGGTGTATCTTACTGTGCAGTCTGTGATGGTGCTTTCTTCAAAAATCGTGAAGTCATCGTTATCGGTGGCGGTGATTCAGCAATCGAAGAAGGTTCTTATTTATCAAAATTAGCTTCAAAAGTGACGGTAATTCATCGTCGTGACAAATTACGCGCTCAAAAAATCTTACAAGATCGTGCCTTTGCGGATGATAAAATATCTTTTGTTTGGGATACTAATGTCACAGAGATTGTTGGTGACGATCGTAAAGTAACTGGCGTTAAAGTAACGAATAATAAAACAGGTGAAACATCTGAAATTCCTGCTAGTGGTGTCTTCATTTATGTTGGTGTTAAACCAATGACAACAGCATTCACAAAGCTTGGAATTACTGACGATTATGGTTGGATTCCAACTGACGAAAATATGCTAACAAATGTACCAGGTATTTTCGCAGTTGGTGATGTGCGTAAGAAAGAATTGCGTCAAATTACAACTGCAGTTGGTGACGGTGGTATTGCTGGACAACAAACATTTAGTTACCTTGAATCATTAAATGATGCAGAATTAAGTTAAATTATAGAATAAGCCTTTTGAGGCTTATTTTTTTATTTACTTGACTTTATGTGCATGTGAACATTATAATAATCTAATCCGCTTATGAAAAAAATTAAACATATGCGTAAATTTAAGTGAGAAGAGAGTTAGAATGACAAACAAAAAAAGAAACACAATTGGTGCTGTTTTATTAATTGCGACTTTTGCCGCTTTATTAAATCAAACATTGATGATTACAGCATTACCAAAATTAATCACCGTTTTAAATGTTAACCTTGCAACCGCACAATGGTTAACGACGGGTTATGTTTTAATGGTCGGAATTTCGACACCATTATCAGCAATTTTATATGAAAAATATTCAACAAGACAAATATTTGTCGGTATTATGGTTGTCTTTTTAATCGGAAGTATCGTTGCATCAAGTGGCGCTAATTTTTGGGCAATCTTAATTGGTCGCTTAATCCAAGCTGCTGCCGGTGGCGTATTGACTACATTTACGATGATTAGTGTCATTGCAATTAACCCAATTGAACGCCGTGGCGTTGTAATGGGACTTGCTATGCTTGTTATCTCAGCTGCTCCAGCAATTGGACCAACTTTATCAGGTATTATGATTACATTTTTACCATGGAGAGCATTATTTATTTTCATTATTCCAATCATGTTAATTTTATTAATTGTTGGGGTTTGTATTTTACCTAACTATTCAGAAAAGACAGATGTTAAAATTGATTTTAAATCATTCTTCTTATCACTAGTTGGACTTGCTACAATTTTAATTGGTATTTCAATTATTGGAGACCAATTATTAGTTGCACTTGTCCTTATTGTGATTGGTGTTTTAGCATTAATCTATTTTGGCCGTCGTCAATTAGCTTTAAAAGAACCATTTTTAAATATTCGAATTTTCAAAGTACGTTCATTCTCAACTATGATTGCATTAATTATGTTAGTTTTTGGTATTTTAATGGCAACAGAATTAGTTATGCCAATGTTCTTAGAAAATAATCAACATTTATCAGGAATGACTGCTGGATTAATTATGTTACCGGGTGCTGCAATTAATGCTATTATTTCACCTATTGTTGGTAACCTTTATGATCAATACGGTTATAAAAAAATATTTATATTTGGCTTTTTGATGTTGATGATTTCAGTACTACCAATGTTATTCTTAACAATTGAATTTCCTGTTTGGTTATCAGTTGTTACTTACGCTATTCGATTAACAGGGGTTGGTGCTATTATGGCTCCAGCAACAACAGAATCTTTAAAAGATTTAAATCCAATGGAAATAAATCATGCAACAACATTAACGAATACATTAAGACAAGTTAGTGGTTCATTATTTAATACCGTTATTATTGTTATTGCTAGTATTCCTGCATCATTTGTTGTTGGATACAAATATTCAATGATCTTTATCATGGTTGTCTCAATTGTAATTGGACTAGTTGGACTAATCTATTTCAGAAAAACAAGTAAAGCTTAAGGAGTTTTGAGATGCAAAATATGAATGGAAATTCTTTTTACGATACACATGAAGTTGAGAAATTAACAACAATTTACAACAGAATGATTCGATTAAGAATAAATGATACGTTAAAAGGGTTTGAACTTTCTGAGAGTAACTTTTTTTACGTGTTGTTAGTTTGTGAGTCACCTGGCGTTAGTCAGGATGAGCTAATCCAAAATATTTATCGGGATCACAGTGTTGTGACACGTGCTATCTCAAAATTAATTAAAGATGGTTGGCTTGAAAAAAAAATGTCGTCCGCAGATAAACGACGGACTGAACTTTATCCTACAGCAAAAGCGATTAATAATTATCAAGATATTTTTGATAGAATTACAGTCGTTAATGATGAAAGTATATCGGTGCTTAGTGAAGAAGAAATTAAGCAATTTGAGCATATTTTGGAAAAGGTAATTAAATCAGGAATTGAACGTGAGCGACTTGCTGGAAGAAAGATATCAGAATTATTCTGATATCTTTTTTATTATCCTGAATAGTAAGCGCATTTATTGTATAATAGTAATATTATATGAATGGGAGTGATATTTTGACTTGGGAAGATAATTATTTAACTTGGTTAAATGAAGAAACACTAGACGCAACATTAAAAAATCAGATTGTTTCGCTTAAAAATAATCAAGAAGATTTAAAAGAATCTTTTTACCAACCAATGGAATTTGGAACTGCTGGTATGCGTGGCTTGATGGGTCCTGGTATTAACCGGATGAACATCTACACGATTCGTCAAGCAACTGAAGGATTAGCTCGCTTTATGGATACGTTAGATGATGCAACTAAAATGCGCGGTGTCGCAATTAGTTATGATTCGCGTTACCAATCACAAGAATTTGCGATGGAATCAGCTAAAGTTTTAGGCGCACATGGTATTCCAAGCTTTGTTTTTGAAAGCTTACGTCCCACACCAGAATTATCGTTTGCAGTCCGCCATTTAGCTACTTACGCCGGAATTATGATAACGGCTAGCCATAATCCTAAACAATATAATGGCTATAAAATTTATGGTGAAGACGGTGGCCAAATGCCACCTAAAGAATCAGATATGATTACTGGTTTTGTTCGCGAAGCTGATGATTTATTTGCCATTAAAGTAGGTGATGAGACAGTATTAAAAGCTGATAAAACACTCCAAATTATTGGTGAAGAAGTTGACGCTGCGTATCTTGCTGAAGTTAAAAAAGTGACAATTAATCAAAAATTAGTTGATGAAGTTGGTGCTTCAATGAAACTTGTTTTCACACCACTTCATGGAACAGGTAAAATGTTGGGTGAACGTGCTTTGAAACAAGCTGGATTTGAACAATTTAAGATTGTGCCTGAACAAGCTGAAGGTGATCCTGAATTCCCAACAATCAAGTTACCTAACCCAGAAGACGCACCAGCATTTGATTTAGCTATCAAATGGGGTCGACGTGAACATGCTGATTTATTAATCGCTGTTGATCCAGATGCTGATCGTATGGGTGTCGCTGTACGTCAAACTGATGGTGAATATAAATTATTAACAGGTAATCAAATTGCTGCTCTAATGTTCAATTATATTTTAACTGCTAGCGAAGAAGCAGGAACTTTACCCGCTAATGCCGTTGGCGTTAAATCAATTGTATCAAGTGAACTTGCAACTAAGATTGCTGAAGCACATCATGCTAAAATGATTAATGTCTTAACAGGATTCAAATTTATTGCGGAACAAATTCAAAACTATGAAGAAACAAATGAACATACCTTTATGTTTGGTTTTGAAGAAAGTTATGGTTACTTAATTCGTCCTTTCGTTCGTGATAAAGATGCTATCCAAGCATTAGTAATGTTATCTGAAGTAGCTGCTTACTACAAACAATTTGATAAAACATTGTCAGATGGATTAGATGATTTATTTAAAGAATATGGTTATTACGCTGAAAATACTAAAGCGTTAACGTTTGAAGGTATTGAAGGTGTTCAAAAAATCAAAGATTTAATGACAATCTTCCGTGATGACGCACCTAAAGATTTTGCTGGCTATAAAGTCGCTAAATTAGAAGACTTCACAACGGGTATGGCGCAATTAGCTGATGGATCATCTGAAGAAATCGGATTACCAACTGCAAATGCGTTGAAATATATCTTAGAAGATGGTTCTTGGATTGCAATTCGTCCTTCAGGGACTGAACCAAAAATTAAATTCTACGTGGGAACGCAAGCTGAAACTGATGAAAAAGCACAAGCTAAGTGTCTTGCATTTGAAGAAGCAATTATGGCAATTGTCAACGCCTAACTAAAAAAGTAGTGCTAAATTTACATTTAGCACTACTTTTTTTGACCTTAAATGGGTTACAAAATTTATAAGCAAATAAAACAGTATTTTGTAAACAACTTTTTAAGATTTATTATTTTCTTTCAGGGCTGATTAACTTGTTTAGTTTCTATTTATTCATTTTTTTCTTTTTAAAGCGGTGATAAAGGTAGGCGATTCCAAGAAAGTAGATGGAAGCGAGTAGGGACGACACGGGGAGAACGCTAAAGATAGTCGGTGGAACAATCATTGCAAGCAATGGAAAGGCATAAGCGGCTGGAATTTTAACTTTGAAAAGATGGAGTATACAAAAAACGAGAGGCATAGTGATTAAGGCGACAACAACATTGGAATCGATTACCATGCAGGCGAGAACACCGATCGTTGCTGAAAGCGTCAAGGCAGTAACCTGTTTGAACACCATTTTTGCCGGATACATCGGCTTTTGTAGCACCTCGAAAAAAACGACAAGAATCGGTGGAATAGCGGCCATCAAAGGCTTTCCAGCAATCGTCACGAGACCAACCCAAATGAGTGAAGAAACGAGAAATAAAAGCATAGCCTGATAGTTAAGGTTTGTTTTTTTTGCGTAGTTTTGATCGAGTTTACGGCCTTTAACGACAATCATCTCGATGAAAGTGAAAATGATGATGGCAATGATGAATGAATATTTGGACGCATTAACGATGATTGGCAAGAGACCTGTAGCCAATGAAGGCGCCAGTGCCGATCGGGTTACCACTAATAGAAAGACCATGATGGCGATCATTAGGCAGATTTTAATTGTGTAAGAAATCTCAAGTAAATTGATGCCAAAACCGATAATTGCGGTGACAGAAGGCAGCAAAAAAAGATTAAACGAACGATCTAACCAATTGGCTTCGTGGTAAATCCACAGTCCAACTGTTAACGCGGCGATTTCAGGTAAAATAATTTCTGAATCATGTAAAAGTGACGCGGCTTGTACCATGATTAAAATCAAGATAAAACCGGTTAAGTATTCAACGGTTTTATTGGCTAAAAACTTCAAAAAAATGTCCTCCTTAAATATAAAGCATGAAAATAAGCATAACATAAAAAAGTAAGGTAAAGTTGCGCGACGTGTTCCAATTGATGTATCAAGCGTTTGCAATGTGAATCAGTTTATTTTTTTGTTAAAAGTTGATGATACTTGAATTAACTTTTCCATATGTGGTAAGATTGTAAAAATTTATATAAAAAATGAGAGGGAGCTGTTAATTATGGGAATGCATCAATACCTACAAAGTTTAAGTAATTTAGAAACGTTAAAACGAGCACCAGGATATTTTAAATATGAAGATCATTCGGTAGCGGAACATTCATTCAAAGTAACAGAAGCTGCTCAATTTTTAGGTGATGTTGAAGAAAATGCAGGAAATACGATTGATTGGCGCATGTTGTATGAAAAAGCGTTGAATCATGATTATACAGAACGATTCATTGGTGATATTAAAACACCCGTTAAATATGCAACAACAACGCTAAGAGAAATGTTAGCAAATGTTGAGGAATCATTATCTGAGAATTTTATTGTGAACGAAATTCCAGAAGAATTCCAAGATGCCTATCGTCGTAGATTATCAGAAGGTAAGGATGATACTTTAGAAGGTAAAATCTTGTCTGTAGCTGATAAATTAGATTTATTATATGAATCATTTGGCGAAATTCAAAAGGGTAATCCTGAATCAGTTTATACTGAAATTTATCAAGAAAGCTTAAAAACGATTCTTGAATTTTCAGATTTAGCGAGTGTTCAGTATATTCTACAAGAAATTCTTCCAGAATTATTAACGGAAGATTTCACAGATAAAGATAAAATTAAAAAAATAACCTTGGATATTATTAAGAAATAGAGTACACATAGGTTAAGGATTGCGTTGTATGCTAGAATAATGCATACAAGGTAGTCCTTTTTTGCTTAAAGAATAGGGAGAAATTAATGAAAACGGCAATTGTAACAGATAGTGCGTCATATATTGATCCAAAAGTAGCCAAAGATAAAAATATTATTGTTGTACCAATCACGGTTATTTTTGGGCAACAGACTTATTTAGAAGATGTGGAAATCTCTGCTTCAGAATTTTATCAAAGAATGAAAGATACGGATAAGTTACCCACAACGTCACAAGTCACAATGGGACAAATGCAAAGTGTCTTCGATAAATTAATTGAAGAGGGATTTGATGAAGTAATTTCAATTCATCTATCAACAGGTATCACAAGTTTTGTGGATAATTTACGTGCTTATTCAAAAACTGTGGAAGGAATTACGGTATATCCGATTGATTCTAAAGCAGCAAGTTCAGCAGAAGCCTTTCTTGTATTAAAAGCTGCTCAATTAGTGGCGCAAGGTGAGCATGCAGACACGATTGTACCTAAAATAGAAGCAATGCGTGAAACGGTGGGTATTTTCTTTGTTGTGGATAACTTGAGCCATTTACTTAGAACGGGCCGTATGACGAATGGTGCTGCGTTTGTGGGTAACTTATTACAAATTAAACCAATTCTGACCTTTAATCATGAAGGTCAAATTATCCCTTTAACTAAGGAACGGACAAAGAAGCGTGCTTTTCAACGGGTAATGGCAGATTTTTCTGATGCGATTAACTCAGTTGATTATCCAATTCGAGTAAGTATCGTTGATGCGAACAATCCTGAAGAGAGTACAAAATGGGTCTCATTTATTAAAACCAACTATCCTAATATTCCAGTTGAGGTTAGTCATATTGGGCCTGTTATTGGCGTCCATACTGGAGAAAAAACAATGGGTCTTATTTGGGGTCGTGATTATTTAGTTGATTAAGTTATTCTGAAAAAATAAGTGAGATAACGTGCGAAAGTATGTTCGGTATGCTAATATAATTAGTAGAGAATAATCATTTTTAAATGAGCCTGGGTAGGTTATTCCAGGCTTTTTTTAATTTCTAAAAATGATTGTATTGGAGGGGTTAACTTGATTGATAGACATGATGATGGCGTTTTTGACTTAGTTTCAAAGTACGAACCAACTGGAGACCAACCGAATGCGATTAAAACTTTAGTTGATGGATTAAATGATGGTAAAAAAGAACAAGTATTACTGGGTGCAACGGGAACGGGTAAGACGTTTACCATTTCAAATGTGATTAAAGAAGTTAATCGTCCCACATTAGTCCTTGCGCATAATAAAACATTGGCTGGACAATTATATGGTGAATTAAAAGAATTCTTCCCGAATAATGCGGTGGAATATTTTGTGAGTTATTATGATTACTACCAACCAGAAGCTTACGTTCCTTCAAGTGATACGTATATTGAAAAAGATTCCAGTATTAACGATGAAATTGATAAATTACGACATTCTGCAACAAGTTCATTATTAGAACGTAATGATGTGATTGTTGTTGCATCTGTCTCAAGTATCTTTGGATTAGGTGATCCAACAGAATATCGTGATCATGTTATTTCATTGCGTACTGGAATGACAATGGAACGTGATGATTTACTTAGAAAATTAGTCGATATACAATTCGAACGAAATGATATTGATTTTCAACGTGGTCGGTTTAGAGTTCATGGAGATATTGTGGAAATTTTCCCAGCATCTCGTGATCAAAAAGCTGTTCGTATTGAATTTTTTGGCGATGAAATCGATCGTATTCGTGAAGTTGATTCATTAACAGGTGAAGTTATGGGTGAACTTGAACACATGGCTATTTTCCCCGCAACGCATTTCATGACGAATGATGATGTGATGGATCATGCCATTGAAGGTATTGAAGTTGAATTGGCTGATCGATTAAAAGAATTAAAAGATGAAGATAAATTATTAGAAGCCCAACGTATCGATCAACGAACTACTTATGATTTAGAAATGTTACGTGAAATGGGCTATACATCCGGAATTGAAAACTATTCCCGCCATATGGATGGACGTAAACCTGGCGAACCTCCATATACATTAATTGATTTCTTTCCCAAAGATTTCTTGATCGTAGTTGATGAATCTCATGTAACCATGCCTCAAATTCGAGGGATGTACAATGGTGATCGCGCTCGTAAACAAATGTTAGTAGATTACGGATTCCGTTTACCTAGTGCACTGGATAACCGACCATTAACGATTGCGGAATTTGAAGAGCACGTTAATCAAGTCATTTATATGTCTGCAACACCAGGACCTTACGAAATGGAACGGACGTCAGATGTTGTTCAACAAATTATTCGACCAACTGGATTACTAGATCCAATCATTGAAGTTCGTCCAATTATGGGCCAAATTGATGATTTAGTTGGCGAAATTAATTTACGTATTGAACGCAATGAACGTGTCTTTGTCACAACATTAACCAAGAAAATGTCAGAAGATTTAACTGATTATTTGAAAGAGTTGGGGATGAAAGTTGCGTACTTGCATAGTGATATTAAAACGATGGAACGAACGAAAATTATTCGCGATTTACGCTTAGGCACATATGATGTTTTAATTGGAATTAACTTATTACGTGAAGGTATTGATGTTCCTGAAGTGTCATTAGTGACAATTTTAGATGCCGATAAAGAAGGTTTCTTACGTAGTGAACGTTCTCTAGTTCAAACAATTGGTCGTGCAGCTCGTAACGAAAACGGACGAGTGATTATGTATGCTGATAAAGTGACGGATTCAATGAAGGGCGCAATGGAAGAAACGCAACGCCGCCGTGATGTCCAAATGGCATATAATGAGGAACATCATATTACGCCAACTACGATTAAAAAAGCCATTCGTGAGTTAATTACGCCAACAAAAATTGAAGATAATTCAGGAACTGTTAAAACCTTTACCGAAACTGAATTTTTGGATATGGATAAAAAGGAACAACAAGATATGGTTGATCGCTTAGAAGGACAAATGAAAGAAGCAGCTAAAAAATTAGATTTCGAAACAGCTGCATCATTGCGTGATACGGTATTAGAATTAAAAACACAAATGTTATAAATAGGGGGATATTTCTTGAAAAATGATAAAATTGTGATCCATGGTGCGCGTGCGCATAATTTAAAAAATGTGGATGTCACTATCCCAAGAGATAAATTAGTTGTGATTACGGGACTTTCAGGATCAGGGAAAAGCTCATTAGCTTTTGATACACTTTATGCTGAAGGACAACGTCGCTATGTTGAAAGTTTATCAGCATATGCACGTCAATTTTTAGGGCAGATGGATAAGCCAGATGTTGACTCAATTGATGGGTTATCACCTGCTATTTCGATTGACCAAAAAACAACTTCAAAAAACCCACGATCAACAGTTGGGACAGTCACTGAAATTAATGATTATTTAAGATTATTATGGGCTAGAGTTGGACATCCAATTTGTCCAAATGATGGTCATGAAATCACGAGTCAATCCGTTGAACAAATGGTTGACCGTGTTTTAGAGTTAAAAGAGCGTACAAAACTTCAAATTTTATCACCTATTATTCGCAATAAAAAAGGACAACATAAAAAGATATTTGAAACGATCAAACGAGAAGGATTCGTCCGTGTTCGAGTTGATGGCGAGCTTCATGATATTGATGAAGAATTTGATCTTGAAAAAAAGGTCAAACACTCTATTGATATTGTGATTGATCGGATTGTTGTCAAAGAGGGCATTCGCTCACGTTTATTTGATTCATTTGAAGCAGCATTACGTTTATCTTCTGGCTACGCCACTGCAGATATTCTTGATGGTGATACAGATGGTGCAACAATTCAATTTTCCGAACATTATGCATGTCCTATTTGTGGATTTACAGTTGGAGAATTAGAACCACGTTTGTTCTCATTTAATGCACCATTTGGTGCTTGTGAAACTTGTGATGGTTTAGGAATGAAGTTAGAAGTCGATGAAGATTTAGTCGTTCCAGATCCAACTAAAACGCTAGCAGAAGGGGCAATTGAGCCATGGAATCCTATTAGTTCGCAATATTACCCATCGATGTTAGCCCAAGCTGCAGAAGCTTTTGGAATTCCAATGGATGTGCCATTTGAAAAGTTAACAGATGAACAACGTGATATTGTTTTGAATGGCGCTGGAACAC
Source organism: Dellaglioa sp. CoH-55-MRSF-9 (assembly GCF_056782155.1). Next base: position 206,665 of record NZ_JBXAYG010000003.1, read on the forward strand.
GTGAATTTCATTTCCATTACGCTAATGACTTTGGTGGCGTTCGTGATGTAGATGCATTATTTGAAGGGGTTATTACAAATATTAGTCGTCGTCATACGGAGACTAATAGTGACTTTACGCGTGAACAAATGCGTAAATATATGACCAGCTTAACGTGTCAAACATGTCACGGTTACCGCTTGAATCGTAAAGCATTAGCCGTCCAAATTAATGGCCAACATATTGGTAAAATTTCCGCACTTTCAATTGGTGACGGCTTACCTTTCTTTGATAACGTTAACTTGTCAGAAAAAGAATCAATTATTGCAGCACCTATTTTGAAAGAAATTCGTGACCGCTTAACATTCTTACAAAATGTTGGCTTAAATTATCTGACATTATCACGTTCTGCAGGAACACTTTCAGGTGGAGAAGCACAACGGATTCGACTAGCCACGCAAATTGGCTCTAATTTATCGGGTGTTTTATATATTTTAGATGAACCTTCAATCGGGTTGCATCAACGTGATAATGATCGCTTAATTGAATCACTTAAGAAAATGCGTGATTTGGGTAATACTTTAATTGTGGTTGAACATGATGAGGATACCATGATGGCTGCTGATTATTTAATTGATGTTGGTCCTGGTGCTGGTGAATTAGGTGGTGAAATTGTTGCTGCTGGAACGCCCACACAAGTTAAAAAGAGTCGCAAATCATTAACTGGACAATATTTATCAGGAAAGAAATTTATATCATTACCTGATGAACGACGTGCTGGCAATGGTAAGAAGATTCGAATTACCGGCGCAAAAGAGAATAACTTAAAAAATGTAACGGTCGATTTTCCTTTAGGTAAATTCATTTCAGTTACAGGTGTCTCAGGTTCCGGTAAATCAACTTTAGTGAATGGTATTTTGAAAAAGGTATTATCACAAAAGTTAAATCGAAATTCTGAAAAACCAGGTAAATATAAATCAGTTTCTGGTGTTCAAAATATTGAAAGTGTTATTAATATTGATCAAAGTCCAATTGGTCGAACACCGAGAAGTAATCCCGCAACTTATACAGGCGTCTTCGATAATATTCGTGATTTATTTGCGGAAACTAACGAAGCAAAATTACGTGGTTATAAAAAAGGTCGTTTTAGTTTTAATGTCAAAGGTGGACGTTGTGAAGCCTGCAAAGGTGACGGGATTATTAAAATAGAAATGAATTTCCTACCAGATGTCTATGTGCCATGTGAAATTTGTCACGGGGCACGCTATAACTCTGAAACACTTGAAGTGACTTACAAAGGTAAGACAATCTCTGATATTTTAGATTTAAAAGTTGGCGAAGCTTTGAAATTCTTCGAACCAATTCCTAAAATCAGACGTAAACTGCAGACAATTGTTGATGTTGGTTTGGGCTATGTTTCGTTAGGCCAATCGGCAACAACATTATCAGGTGGTGAAGCGCAACGGATGAAGTTAGCTTCTGAATTACATCGTCAATCAAATGGTAAGAGTTTTTATATTCTTGATGAACCAACAACTGGTTTGCATACAGATGACATTAAACGCCTACTTAGCGTTTTAAATCGTTTGGTTGATGCGGGTAACACAGTCTTGGTTATTGAACATAACTTAGATGTGATTAAAACATCTGACTATTTAATTGATTTAGGTCCAGAAGGCGGCGAAGGTGGCGGAACGATTCTTGCGACTGGAACACCAGAAGAAATTGCTGAAGTGCCTGAAAGTTATACGGGACACTATTTAAAACCAATCTTAGAACGTGATCGTGCGAGAATGAATAAATAAATTAAGAAGTCAGATGAAAATCTGGCTTTTTTTTATTCCTTTTTTTTTAAAAAGTGTTAACTTTAAAGAAGACATAAAATAAATTGGAGGAACGGCTGACCATGGGCAATAACTATAAGAGTGTTTTTGATATTATTGGACCTGTTATGATCGGACCATCTAGTTCACATACAGCTGGTGCCGCTAAAATCGGTAAGGTTGGATTTCAATTATTTAATGGGAGAATCACTAAATTAAAAGTTCGCTATTATGAATCATTCGCAAAAACACATCGCGGGCACGGGACTGATTTTGCGACCGTTGCTGGGGTATTAGGCTTTGAACCTGATGATGTCCGTTGCCCACAGTCAATTCAGATTGCGGAAAAAATGGGGATTGAGATTCAGTTTATTGAAGATGCACACCCAAGTCCAATTAACCATCCGAATAGTGTTAAATTAACGATTGAAAATGAGACAAAAAAAATCGAATTAATGGGTTGCTCAATTGGTGGTGGCACAATTGAAATTAGGGCTTTCACTATAAAAAAACAACAATTTTTTCCAAAGGGTAGTTTACCGATACTAGTGTTGGAAGCTAATCCAGTAAATAAAAATAAAATTCAAAAACAAATCGAAAAATCGACAACTATTGTTATGCAAAGTGAATCTGAGTTAATGCCAGAGGATATTATGTATGAATATGATTTATCCAAGAATATTACTGAGACTGATATTAAGCAACTGCGATTATTAACGCACAATCTCATTTATTTAAAATAGGAGGTTCCATCTTGTATAAAAGTATTGCTGAGTTAGTTTCAACTGCTAATAAAGAACACAAATTAGTTTCAGAATTAATGATTGAACAAGAAATGGCGCAATCAAGTGAAACTAGAGACGTTATCATTGAAAAAATGTCTGCTAATCTTGAAGTGATGAAGCAAGCGATTGAAAAGGGATCAAATGGTGAAGGCGTTTCTTCAGCAACGGGATTAACGGGTGGAGATGCGGTCTTACTACGGAAATATCGTGAGAAAGGGCACTCTTTATCTGGGGATGCTAACTTAGAGGCGATGCAATATGCAATTGCGACTAATGAAGTCAATGCTTCGATGGGACTTATTTGTGCGACACCGACTGCAGGTTCATCTGGAACGTTGCCTGGGGTTATTTTCATGATACAAAAACGATTAAATTTATCACATGAAAAGATGTTACAAGCTTTATTTACGTCAAGTGCCTTTGGAATGATCGTGGCAAATAATGCCATGATTGCCGGAGCGACTGGTGGCTGTCAGGCAGAAGTCGGCAGTGCATCAGCAATGGCAGCAGCTGCCGCCGTTGAGGTTACTGGTGGAACGCCGGAACAATGTGCAGAGGCTTTTGCGATGGGACTTAGTAATTTATTGGGACTGGTTTGTGATCCAGTTGCTGGATTAGTTGAAATTCCATGTATCAAGCGAAATGCAATAGGAGCCGTGAATGCTTTAACGGCAGCAGATATGGCACTTGCTGGATTATCTAACAAAGTACCAGCTGATGAAGTTATTATGGCTATGAAAGACATTGGCGAACGTATGCCGAGCTCGCTTAGAGAAACTGGGATTGGTGGATTAGCTAGTACACCAACGGGCCAAGCAATTAAAATGAAAATATTTGGTGAAACGATATAGGGTTGGAAACAACTCTTTTTTTGTGCGCAGATACAAAAGAAACACCAGGTATGTTATAATAATTATAGTAGATTTGGAGGAATGAATATGACAGATACGTTAGAGCTAGTTGTAATTACAGGGATGAGTGGGGCCGGTAAGACGGTCGCAATGCAAAGTTTTGAAGATTTAGGTTATTTTTGTATTGATAACTTACCACCAACTTTATTACCTAAGTTCTGGGAGTTGGTAAAAGAGTCAGGTAAAATTTCAAAAATTGCCCTTGTTATGGATTTAAGATCAAGAGCTTTTTATGATGAAATTATCGAAATGTTATCAGGATTTGATAACACTGAATTTGTAACCACTAAAATTGTCTTTCTTGACGCATCAGATGCAGAATTAGTTTCTCGTTACAAAGAAACAAGACGTGCGCATCCGTTAGCAATGGAAGGCCGTCTGATGGATGGCATTGAAAAAGAACGTGACTTATTAAATGATATTAAAACACAAGCACAATTAGTGATTAATACGACTAATTTGTCACCACGTCAGTTACGTGAAGAGATTTTTCATAATTTTGAAACCAGAGAAACAGCTAATTTTCATGTTGAAGTCTTATCATTCGGATTTAAATATGGCCTACCTATCGATGCAGATATCGTGATGGATGTCCGTTTCTTACCTAACCCACACTATATTCCAGAATTAAAACCACAAACTGGCTTAGATAAGGCAGTTTATGATTATGTGATGAAACAACCAGCTACAGAAGGTTTTTATACCAAATTTGAATCGTTAATTGAGTCAATTTTACCTGGCTACGAAGCTGAAGGTAAAACCAATTTAACGATTGCGATTGGCTGTACTGGTGGACAACATCGCTCAGTTGCTTTAGCTAAAAGATTGAGTGAAGAATTGAAAATTAACTATCCGGTGAACGTTACACACCGTGATATTAATAAAAGTAAAGAATCGGTCAATCGATCATGACGAGAAGTGGACATAGACCTAAGATAGTCGTTATTGGTGGCGGAACAGGGCTACCCGTTATTTTAAAAAGTTTAAGAGATAAAAATGCTGATATCACGGCGATTGTAACGGTTGCTGATGATGGTGGTTCGTCAGGTATTATCAGAGATTACGTGAATGTTGTGCCGCCTGGTGATATTCGTAATGTTATTGCCGCATTATCTGAGTTACCAGAAATATATTTAGATATATTCCAGTATCGGTTTGATACGTCCGATCGATTTTTTGCAGGACATGCGATTGGTAATTTAATTATTGCAGCACTAACTGAAATGAAAAATGGTGTTTTTGCTTCTGTCCAAGAATTATCAGAAATGATGAGAGTTGATGGACATGTCTATCCCGTTGCGGATGAACCGTTAGTATTAAATGCAGAATTTTCTGATGGCACTTTTTTAGCGGGGGAAGCAGAAATAACTGCCGCTAGAAAATCAATTAAGCGTGTTTGGGTAACCTCAAGTGAAAAAAGTGAAACTAGTGTGCCAGAAGCTGTACCAGAAGTTGTTCAAGCTATTCTTGAAGCAGACCAAATTGTCCTTGGACCTGGGAGTTTGTTCACAAGTATTTTGCCTAATTTAGTTATTGGTAATGTGGGTAAGGCACTGTCTGAAACAAAAGCAGAAGTTGTTTATATCTGTAATATTATGACGCAAAAGGGTGAAACAGAACATTTTACTGATGCTGATCATGTGCGTATTTTGAATGGGCACCTAGGTAAATGTTTTGTGAATACAGTGCTTGTGAATACGGCACCGGTTCCTGAAGGTTATATGGATAAAGAAAAATATGATGAGAATTTAATTCAAGTTGAACATGACTTTAATGGATTAAGGGAACAACATTGTCGAGTGATTTCATCTAACTTCTTAAAATTAAAAGATCAAGGTGTCTTCCATGATGGCAATAAAGTCGTTGAAGAATTAATCCGTTTAGTTGGTCGACCAAATCGCGAATTAAGACATAGAAAGACTATTTAGTACAGAGATAAGGTGAAAGAATGTCATATGCAAGTGAAGTGAAAAAAGAATTAACGACCCTCAAAGTCAGAAAAAATAATGCTAAAGCAGAGTTAATGGCGTTAATTAGAATGAATGGGTCTTTGAGTATTATTAATCATCAATTTGTTTTAAATGTTCAGACTGAGAATCCCGCAATTGCGAGACGGATTTATGAACTTTTAAATGAATTTTATGACATTACAAGTGAACTATTAGTTCGTCGTAAAATGAAATTAAAGAAAAATAATATTTATATTGTACGTTTAAAAACAGGTAGTGATTTTGTTTTAAAAGACCTGGATATCATTGAAGATATGCAACTTAAAATGGGTGTACCAATGGATCTGTTGGCCCATGATGATATGATGATGCGTTCATATTTACGTGGGGCATTTTTGGCAGGTGGTTCTGTTAATAATCCTGAAACAAGCCGTTATCATTTGGAAATTTACTCAGTCTATGAAGAACATAATCAAACAATTTGCGAAATGATTAATAAATTTGGATTCAACGCTAGAATGACTGAACGTCGAAGTGGTTATATCGTTTATTTAAAAGAAGCAGAAAAAATTGCTGATTTCTTGTCATTAATTGGCGCAACAACGGCTATGTTGAAGTTTGAAGATATTAGGATTGTCCGCGATATGCGTAATTCAGTTAATCGCATGGTTAATTGCGAAACAGCTAATATGAATAAAGTGGCGGATGCTGCGAATAAACAAATTGCTAATATTGAGTTTATTGCACATTCTGTTGGTTTAGGGCAATTACCTTCTAAATTAAAAGAAGTTGCTGAAACACGTCTGGTTCATCAAGAAGTTAGTTTGAAAGAATTAGGTGATTTAGTACCAGGTGGTCCAATTTCAAAATCTGGGATTAATCATCGGCTACGAAAAATTAACGAATTTGCTGAAAAAGTTCGAATTGGTGAAAAATAAACGAAATTTTAAAGAGGTGAGATAGCATGATAACATTTAAATATGATACGCAACTACTAATAGAAGGTAGTACATTAGACGAGGACCAATTGAACGATAAGATTTTACGTCAATTCAAAGGTGATAGTTTACTTGTTGCGGGAGATTCTGATTTAATGAAACTGCATTTCCATACGAATGCGCCGTGGGAAATATTAGAATATTGTGCTGGACTTGGAGAAATCTTTGATGTTGTTGTTGAAGATATGGTCAGACAATCTAAAGGATTAAAAGGTTAACCAAATAAAATACGCATATAACTGATAGCTTTTATCTTAGCTATTAATTATATGCGTATTTTTTATTTATCTAAATATGATTTTAAGGTAGCTAGATCAATTGATTCATCAAAAATATGGTCGTCAACGATAACGGTTGGTACAAATTGAATATTTGCGTCGTTAGCTTCAGCGATAATTGAGTTAATGTAAGTTTTATCAGAAACGTCAGTTAAACTAAAGGTCTTTTCCATATAGGCAGCAACCTCATCCAGTGTTAAGTCTTTCCACGTATCTTGCGTTTTAAATAATTCAGTTATTAAATCGTAAGATTTTTGCGGATTATCTAAAGGAAGATAATGATGAGCAACATTACCACGTTGTAAGGATTCTTTTTCTTTATCAAAAAGTTTGATGACACGTTTTACACGTCCGTTTGCAACATAAGAATCTAAAGTCTCTTTAGATTTTTCGAACCATTCTTTTGAGTAGGGGCAACGTAGGTTAATAAACTCAATAATTGTTTTTGGCGCGTCAGAGTTACCAATCACAAGTCCAAAGTCCCGATTTACTTTTGAAGCATCAATAATTGAAATATCCATTTTTATCAGTCCAGTCTTCATTTATTAGCGTCAGTATAGCATAAGACGGGTTCATCTGAATAATTATCCGCTCAAAAAAAGGACACTAACAAAAGTTAACTTGTTAGTGTCCTTAAACGTTAAAGCTTATTTAAGCCCTTTTTTGTTAGTCATAATTTTATCAATCAAACCGTATTCTTTTGCTTGATCAGCAGTCATAAAGTTATCACGATCTGTATCTTTATCGATAACTTTAATATCTTGACCAGTTGCATCAGCTAAAATTTGGTTAATCAATGTTCTTGTTTTCAAGATATGTGCAGCAGCAATTTCAATTTCTGTTGCTTGACCTTGAGCGCCACCAAGTGGTTGGTGAATCATAATTTCTGAGTTAGGTAATGCAAAACGTTTACCCTTTGTACCAGCAGTTGCCAATACACTGGCCATTGAAGCAGCCATACCCATAACGATTGTTTGAACATCAGCATTGATGAAGTTCATTGTATCGTAGATAGCTAAACCGGCTGAAACAGAACCACCGGGTGAGTTAATGTAAATTGAAATATCTTTTTCTGAGTCTTGAGCGTCTAAGAAAAGTAATTGAGCGATAATAGCATTTGCCATATCATCATTAACTTCACCAGATAACATAATGATTCTGTCTTTTAAAAGACGAGAGTAGATATCATAGGCACGTTCGCCACCGGCAGATTGTTCGATAACTGTAGGAACCATATTCATAGTTAGAAACCTCCGAATTTATTATTATTTACTTTTTTTATATTAGCATTTGAACTAATGTAATGCTAGTTTAAACCCTTGGTCAAAAAAGGTCAAATAAAATAAACTAAATTTATTCTTTAGTTTCTTTTAAAATAATCGCATCTGATGACCTTGTTTTTGAACCATAGAGTAGGTTCCCTGATAAATGACGAACCAAGTAGCCAGAATAAGATACTGAAAGGGCTACAGGTGGTTTAATAGGTGTTACAGAATGTTGCGTTGAAACAAAAGCGATTGGTGATTTATCTGTTACTTTTTTCTTAACCTTACGAGGTTTTTGTTTTTTAGGTGCCGAAACCTTAGGGGACACAGGTTCTGCATTTTTTCTGGGATCCATTGGATTCACAGGAGCTACACGAGAATCTTCACTATCGCTTCGCGGTGTTGCTTTAATTTGTTTGGGTACATACATGGATAAAATGAACAAGTTAGCTACGATTGAGGCTAAGGAAATTCTAGTTAGGCGGGATGTTCTAAACTTTTTATGCATTAGTGATATCCTCCTGACTATCTGTTCGAATAGCCACAACCATATTAGCAAATATCTCCCAATCAGAAGCTAATGGTGGACTATTCCAGATTAGGTAGCGACTGGGGACATCTGCCATCAAGAAGTCAGAAAGGTAAATATCGGTTTGATCTGTTAATTTGTAGTTAACTTCCAAATTAAAGAAGGGCATTGAATCAAGATTTTTGTGAATTAAATCATTGTAGTTACTCCCTTTTGAAAAATCAATTGTTATATGCACCGGTTTTGAAACGGTTGGTAAATCAATATAACGAATGAATAAGAAAAGATATTCTGATTTTAAACGGGCCATGTTAATGTTTTTTTCTTTGAAAATATCCGGTACATTCGTTGTTAAGTTAGTTATCAATTGGTCAACGAAGATATAAAACCAACTATAATTTTCTTTTAAAATAGTATTATCTACGGCAACTTGCCAACTAAAATCAATTTGGGCACTATGGTAACTAGAAAAATGAATACGAGATAATTCGTCAAATAATGTCATATAACTTTGTTCACTTAATGTGATATCAAAGAACTTTTGTAAGTCTTTAATAACAAAATTATTGAGTGATTCAATTTGTGAAAAGAAAGATGAGTTATTAAATGTAACGTCAACAATGTCTTCCATATAAAGGAAATTTAGAACAAATACTGTTTCAATTGATAACTGTTCATCCGTAAGTCCATTAATACCTGGATTTTCTTGAAGACAGTCTTGAATATTGGACATGATTGAGTCTGAATTAGCAAAATTAACATCAGCAAAACGATTAGTATCATTTCGATTAGAAGCTAAACTTTGTATGAGAACAGCTGAAAAATACTTTAGTTTCAATAATTGTATTTGTGTGAGATCAAGATTTAAGCTAGAAATTAATTGGTTAGAAAATAAACTAGAATTACGATCAACTTCTTCATTAAATGGGAAGTTGTAGTTCTTATAGACAGCTAAATAAAGGTTATAAAAAAATAAGCGAATATTTTCTTCAGGACCTACTAATTGGAAGTTTTTAGTGATTTTAAAGCCTAATTTTTGTAACATATCATCTAAAAATTTCTTGGTCCGATAACCAGTTGCTTCACTTAAAAATAACGATTCGGTGAAGGATTCTATACTAAAATTAGGGTTAGTAAATAGCGCATTCAGCATCAAAAATTGAGGTGACTGCTTAGCGTATAGAAGTAATAGGTGATCGATGGAATCTAAGCCATTTTTTTGTAGACTTACTTTGTTATTGCTAACTTTTAATAAATAGTAATCGTCTAATCCTTCAGTGACAAGATCTTCTTCTAAAGACTTGATAGTTGTTGCTGTATAATATTTTGACCATTTAAAATGTTTTTGGATGTCTGTTTGCGAAGCAGATTGGTCATAAGTATTCTCAAGATAAGAAAATAATTCTAACTTACGAATATCATCTTTGTTAAATATAAAGTCCATTTATCGCGATTCCTCCTCATTAAAGAGTATGTACTATCCATTATAGGGGAATTGCCAACGGTTTGCATATAAATCTAGAATCAATAATTATCATATTTTTAAAAAAATTGACAAAAGTGGTGATATAAAATAACATGTCATTAATATATGTATTCAAATTATAGAAATAACAGAAGAGTAATTTTTTTAGACAGGGAGAGGGAAATCTTTATGAATAAAATAGTATTAAGCGCCTTTGTAACACTATTAGGTCTCTATATGACTGCATCTGAGGCAACGATTCAAGCGGCGAAAACTAATCGTGGTAGTGCGCAATCCGATTTGTCTATGGATTTTCAATCTGGAGCAACAACAGTCGATTTTGCTTCTTCCCTTAGTTTCAATACAACTAAAATTGATTCGAATGATAAAAAAAGTTATGCCAAAGCGCAAGATATGGCAACAGGGGCAAGCACACCCAATTACGTTCAAGTTTCAAATTTTAGCGGAACTGAAAATGGTTGGGTGCTTGAAGCTAAACAGAGTCGCCAATTTGAATCTGAAGAGACGCATAAATCGTTAACGGGTGCCTATCTTAGTTTTAGTAATGGTGAACTTGTTTCCATTTCTGCGGATAAAAAACCTGGATTTTATAAGAAAAATTTTGATTTGTCTGTAGGAGCTAATAAAGTAGTCGTTGCCGCAAAAGGTGATGAAGGATACGGCACTTGGGTTTACCGTTTTGGGAATGAGGCAACTAAAGGAAATAGTATCGCTTTGAATATTCCCCGTGAGGCAACTAAGATGACAGATGTCTATCGTAGTGAAATTACATGGTCATTAAATGATGTGCCATCAAATGAATAATAATGAAATGATAACCACAAAATTTATTAAAAGATTCGGCTATTTATTTTTATTCAGTATTTTATTTTTATTCGGAGTGGACATTAAGCAGGTTAATGCCAGCCAAGTTGACTTTTCTGTTCAACCTATGATATCTGACTATCAATTAGATAAGAAAAAAACTTATTTTGATTTAAAAGCAGCACCAGGAACTAAAACACAGCTGAAAATTAAGGTAGCTAATCTTATTGATAAATCACTAACGTTTGAAGTCCTCATTAAGGATGCAACAACAAACTATAATGGGGTTGTGGAGTACGCGGAATCACAAAGTAAAGTATTGGCACAACAGCCGTTCTCAGTGGTAAAAGCAGTTAGAGCTCGTCAGAATCGTATAACTGTTCCTGCAAAAAGTGAAAAAATAGTTACTTTGGATGTTGCGTTACCCAATACGACTTTTGCAGGTGTCGTTGCGGGAGGTATATCGGTGATTGAAGACAATGATGCTCAGTCTCAAACAAAGTCAGAACGAGCGGTTATTGATAATCGTTATTTATATACGACTGCGGTAATATTCCATGGAGAACAACCTGTAACTAGCGCACAAGTAAAATTAAAAACGGTTGATATCACACAAATTAATGCACGTAATGTGATTGCTGCGAGATTTGAAAATCAGAGCGCTATGTTTTTAAATAAAGTTCAAATAAATACACAAGTCAGACGGTTAGGTAGTTCAAAAGTATTATATCGAGCAAGTAATAAGGACATGCAAATTGCCCCAACCAGTGCGGTTACCTTTCCAATTCCATTAGCTGCTGGTGAATTACTCAAAAGTGGTACCTACGAACTTAGTGCAGAGATGACTTCTAAAAATCAGGCATGGCATTTTAAACAGAAATTTACGGTAAGTGGATCAAAAGCAAGAATATTGAATGAGAAGGATGTTACAATCGATCAAACAAATTACTGGATCTATTGGATATTACTCTTGTTCGTACTGATAATCGTTAATGTTTTTGTTATATTATGGATTAATCGAAGATTAAAAAGAAAGTATCAACAAAAAATTAAATAATTTAAATGAAAAAGTTATTAATTAAGGGATATTATCTTTTAATTAATAACTTTTTTATTTTCAAATATTTTTAAAAAGGTAAAAAATGTGATTTAACATTGTGCACCATTGAAGATACAATATGTACATAATAATTGTAGATGTAGTATGTACATATTGTATCTTCACTTTACTAAAAGTTAATGGGAATTGTTAGAAAAATAGGGGATGACAATGACTTAACGATATGATAGTAAGACCAAATAAATAAGATAATTAAGCATTAGAGAGGGATAAAAGATGAGGAAACATAACAGTAGAACAAAAGAATGGATTTCAGCAACACTTATAACAAGTGCTGTTTTTGCAGGATTATTTGCTGGGGGGGCCAGTCACAGGGAACCTAGTGTATTTGCTCAAACTGATGAGAGCAGTATGTCAAGTGAGTCATCAGATAACGCCACAAGTGAATCAGGAAAAAAGGCGATATCAAGTGATTCTCTAAAAACTAAATCAATCACAATAAAAAAAAGTGAATCAAAAACAAAAGCTAAACCGTCAGCAAAAGCTAAACTAAGTACTAGAGCAGCTGGGTATGTTGGACCAGCAAATGATGTATTTCCTGATGATTACTGGGATACAACAAAAGATTATTCAGCGGAGTCAGCAACGGCATTTGTTTCACAGTCGGGTTCACAGAATAAACCTGGCGAACCTGTATTATATTTTGGAAATAATTATTTTCCTTTTCAAATGAATGAGTTATTAAATAATGATCCCGTCAGTGGTCTTAATAAGTCTGGTTGGGCCTACATGTTTGATACTGGAATAAATCCTGTTCCAAGGAAATCTTATGGAATTATTATTAATAATAGTGTCCCAGGTAATCGTGGATACGGGTTGGTATCATCCTTTTCATCAATTCCTTATACAATTGAATCTGCAGTTAAAGGTAAGGATATCACTGGATATCAACTTTTTAAAAATAAAACAGGTACTGGATTTAAGGCAATTATGTATGATACAAAGTATAAATTAAGTTATACATTTGAGGAAGTTTATGATGCTAGTGGCGGTGTTTATAGCTATTTTAGTATTACTAACAATGACACAACGGCTCGTGCAGTTGGAGCTATTGAGGGCGTCGATACATTCGTTGATGAGGATGCTGTTACCATTGAAAGCTTAGGCCCGGATGAAGGATTCAAAATGGTTGGGTCAGCACATAGTTTAAATTTCAAATTAAATGATCCAAGAAATAATACCAAATTAGGTGGATGGACGAATTACACAGGCGGAGATGAACCAAATGTTATGAATACTGGTTATTTAAATAATTATTTCAATGGTGGTGCACTTGGAACTGGAATGGAAAAATCACCACATAATAAAATTATTGCCGTTTCAAATATTAAGAATCCAGATAACCCATTTAAAGGCGATAGTGGGTTCATAATAAAAGCTAATCCGAAAACTTTGGAACCAGGAGGAACACTCGTAACGGGTTCTTATCAAACTTATAAGGAAGCTGTTGCACCTGTTGCAAGTGTAAAAGAACAAACGATTAATGCTTATGCAAGTCAAACTAATAGGCCTAAAGTTTTAGGAACGGTTTTAGATAAGGATGGCAGTAAAGGTTATATTCAAATTACCTATCCAGATGGGTCAACGTCAGGAACAACAGAGAATGTGTACGACACAGGTAAGGTAGATACTAGTGCTGATTATAGTGCAAACATTGACACTTCTAAATTAAAATTAGGTTCAAATAAGATAATAGTGACAGCTGTTGACGATAGTGAAGTAGAACAGTTAAAACCTGTTACGGTAACAGTCAATCTTTATAAATTAGGTGCAACTGCTATCCCACAAACAATCAAAGTTGGCGATACGGTTAAGACAGGCGAAACGGACTTAATTAAGAATTTAACAATTATTAATCAACCAACAGTTAATGCACATACCTTAAAAATGGATACAACAAATCCATCAGGTAAGCCACTTGATAATAAAACAGCAGGATTTTACATTCAAGATATGCTTTTAACAGATACTGCAGTTAAACCAAATGAAATCGCAAAAGTAGCTGTACCCGTTACCGTAACTGATAGTGATACTGCATTTGACAAAACTTCTGCTCTTTATGCCAAGGGATTTGAATTAAAAACAGCGGATATTCAAAACTTATCAACTGGTGATTTAGATACATTAATCTTGAATAATAGTAAAGCTAGAGGCTGGCTGATAGCGACGGGTGCCGAATCTAAAGTTAGTGTTAAGTCAACAGAACTTAAACCAACTTCAGGTGATGGTTTTTATAAAGCAGTTATCCAAAATTCTGATGGTCAAACAAAAGAAATTGTGATTACTGTCTCAGGTGGATTAAAAATTACATCAGCACCTACTGCAACTGACTATGGTTCTTCCAGTGGCGTGATATTACCTTACAGTGGAGAAAATTTTGATCTCCAACGTAGTGATTCTAGTACCAATAGCAGTGTGAATATTTCTAATGCAGGTAAACAAGCTTGGACATTAACTGCTCGACTTACAAAAGGTTTGACAGATAGTGCTAATGATAAGTTAACTGGTGTTTTGGAGTATGTAAATTCAGCTAATGGTGTACAAGATATAGAATCAAGTAGTGCAGAAGTTGGTTCAGGACAGTCTGAGGCAACTCAAGAAGTCCGTTGGGATAAGGATAAAGGAATTGTCGCTCAACTTAACGGAGGTAATACATCACTTAAAGCTGGAGCCTATACAGGGGAAATAACATGGACACTAGAGAATACACCTTAATGTTATAGTTTCTAATTTAATCTTAAATGATTTGAATATTTTTAGCAGTTTAATTATGAACTAAATAACAATCCCAAATAATAGTAAATCCATATCAATACTGCTAAGTATTGATATGGATTTTTTTAATAAAAATTAATGATAACTAAATTTTATTCGTATTTTAGTGGCTTAATAATTTTCGTTTTATGATGAGATAAAACTTATGAATAATTATTATTTGTTTAATTTTCAAATATTTTTAAAAAAATAAAAAATTTGATTTAACATCGTACACCATTGAAGATATAATATGTACATGTTAATCAAAGACAAAGCATGTACATGTTGAATTTTTAACTTTGCTAAAAGGTATATTTGATAAAAGTTAATAGAAATAGCTAGATAAATAGGGGATAGTAGTGAATTGGCAATATGTTAGTGAAATCAAATAGACTAAATTGATAAAATAATTAATAAGTTAAAAGCAAGGATTGGGGAGGGCTAAAAAATGAGAGAGTATAAAAACAGAAAAAAAGAATGGGTTTCGGCAACAATTATGACAAGTGCTGTTTTTGCAGGATTGTTAGCTGGGGGAGCTAGCCATAGAGAACCTAGTGTGTTTGCTAAAACCGATGAGAGCAGTATGTCAAGCGAATCATCAGATGAAACATCAAGTAAGTTAACGATTAAAGAATCAAGTGAATCAGAAAAAAAGGCGCTATCAAGTGAATCTGTAGAAACTAAATCAACAACTAAAAAAAGTGAATTAAAAATAAAAGCTAAATCATCAGAAAAAACTAAACGAAGTACTCGAGCTACCACTCGAGCAGCTGGATATGTTGGACCAAAAGATGAAATTCTACCTACTGTTAAATGGGAAACAAAAGATTACGCAGCTGATGTAGCAAAGACGTTTGTTTCACAATCGGGGAGATCTGATAAGCCTAATGAACCAGTTATGTACTTTGGAAATAGTATTGAACCTTTTCAGCCTAGTGAACTGACGAATAATAATGACGCAGATAGAGCAAGCAATAATAGTTCACCTAATTTACCATCTTGGTCATATACGTATACTACCGGAAAAAATCCGCGTCCATCGATTATACACGGGCTGATTATGGGCGACAAAATAGCTCGTGGTTATAATGTGAATGAAGCTTACCTAGACAACGGTATTTCTGGTATCGAGGGTGGACTTTTAGATGGGTCAATTACTGATTATCATCTTTATAAAAATAGTATGAACACGGGATTTAAAGCAACTATGTATGATAGTAAGTACAAAGTTAGTTATACTTTTGAATCAGTATATGGTAGGACTGGTGGTATTTACCGTTACTTTAGTATTACAAATAATAATTCAGATTCACAAAAAATAGGTGCCTTGGAAACAAATGATACTTTTGTAGATTCTGATAAAGTTCCTTTACAGAGTATTGGACCTAATGATGGCTTTAAAATGATTGGGGATAGTACTAGTCAGAAGCATGTTTTGGATGTGAGATTGAAAGATCCAGAGTCTAATGCTACTTTGGGTGGTTGGACAAATTATACGGGCGGTTCTCAAGATAAGATTCTAAACCCCGCTAATTTTAATAACTACTTTAAAGGGGGGGTAGCCGGGACAGGTATGGAAGGTTCAGCAGCAAACACTAATATTGGAATTGAAAATATTAGTAATCCAAGTAAAACAATTGGTGATGATAGTGCGTACATTATGAAAGCTAATCAAGTTGATTTAGCTCCAGGTGCAACACTTGTTAATGGGTCTTACCTTACTTATAAAGAGACAACACCTAGTACTCCTCCCGTTGCGACAGTTAAAAATACAATAATTAACGGTTACGCTGATCAAAAAGGTGTTGAGATTACAGGAGATGTTACTGATTCAGATGATACAAAAGGAAATATTGAAATCGGGTATCCAGATGGAACGTCAGAAAAGAATCCTTACGATACTATTACAGTGGATGTGAAGAATCCTACACCGTATTCTGTACCAGTTAATATGTCTAAACTAGGTCCAGGTAAAAATGAACTATTAGTTACGGCAGTTGATCCAGGTAATAACCGTCAAGAAAAACCAGTTACTATAACTGTTAACGTATTCAAATTAGGCGCAATTGCTATCCCACAAACAATCAAAGTTGGCGATACGGTTAAGACAGGCGAGACGGATTTGATTAAAGATTTGACAATTATTAATCAACCAACAGTTAATGCACATACACTAACTGTTGATGGGACAAATCCATCAGGTAAACCACTTGATAATAAAACAGTAGGATTTTACATCCAAGATATGCTTTTAACAGATATTGCAGTTAAACCAAATGAAATCGCAAAAGTAGCTGTACCAGTTACTGTAACTGATGATGACACTGCAACTGATAAAGTCTCTGCCCTTTATGCAAAAGGATTTGGCGTAAAGCAGGCAGATATTCAAAAATTAACAACTGATGAGTTGACTGCATTAATTCTAAAGACTAGTGAAGCTAAAGGATGGTTGTTAGCAACTGGTGCTGAATCTAAAGTAAGCGTTGATTCAACGACACTTAAACAAACTTCAACTGATGGTATTTATCAGGCAGTTATCAAAAATTCGGATGGTTTAAAAAAGACCATTAACATTGAAGTTACAGGTGGATTGAAAATTACAGAAGGACCTGGGGCAACTAATTACGGTTCTTTTTTAGGTGTTACGTTACCTTACAGCGGAGAAGACTTTAAAGTTCAACGTAGTGACCCTGATCCTCATGTTAATAGCGTACAAGTTTCTAACGCGGGTAAACAAGCTTGGACCTTAACAGCTCAACTTACAACACCGTTAACGGAGCATAACGATGCTAACGTTAAGTTAAATGGTGTATTGACATATATAGATGCATCTGGTCAATCGCAAGATATAGAATCAAACAGTGCAGAAGTTGGTTCAGGGCAATCTGAGGTAACTCAAGAAGTAAGTTGGGCAAACGACAAAGGAATTATCGTTCAACTTAATGGAAATAACCCTTTGCTTAAAGCAGGGGACTATACAGGGGAAATAACATGGACATTAGCGGATACGCCACATTCATAAACCTTGTTTAATTAATGTTAATCGTTAGCATATTGCTAATATTAAAAACTACCAAAATCTTACGAGGGGAGAAAATACGATGCTAAAAAGAAGTACAATTATGGGGATTCTTTTAGGAAGCATGGTACCTGTTGGTTTCGCCGTAACGCAAGTTTCAGCAAGCGATACAGTGGGCTATCAATCGCATGCGACTATTGAGTTAGTTGGAAGTACTGATGAAACACGACCTGTTAATCCAATTAATCCGACGGATCCGGTAAAACCAGTTAGACCTGTTAATCCGGGGACGCCAGGTCCGTTATCGATTGATTACGTTTCGAACTTACAATTCAGTCAACAAAAAATTTCTGGTAAAGATAGTGTTTATTATGCACAACTTGACCAGTTAGCTGATAAGAACGGTAAAGTCGGAGATTATCCAAACTATGTTCAGATAACGGATAACCGTGGGTCAAATGCAGGGTGGAAATTAACCGTTGCACAGACCAATCCATTTATGAATGGTAAAAATAAATTAGATGGAACGGTTATCACGTTGATGAATGGTGTTGTTAATGGTAGTAACCTGCATAGACCGACGGATAGTCAAGCAGCAATTAAGCCAGATGGTAAGGCAGTTACTGTGATGACAGCTAAGTTGGACAATGGTATGGGGACCTGGACGGATCGTTTTGGTAAAGATAATACAGCTGCTCAACAAAGTATTTCATTGTTTGTTCCAGCTGAGTCGAAAAAAGTAGCAGGGGCTTATAAGTCTGAACTAACATGGACTTTGACAGATGCTAAACTATAAAAAAAGAGATTAGGGGAAATATATATTATGAAAAAAACAAATAAATTATTATTCGCTGCATTACTTGGATTAGGTATTACAGGAACAGCTGTTACAACAGCTAACGCATCAGAAACAAAAGATTATGTATCACATGGTAACGTTGAATTGACTAAAAATGACGGAACAACAGACCCTGGTATTACTGATCCAACAGATCCAGGACATACTATCGATCCAACAGACCCAGTGAACCCAGGTACTGGTGGCCCATTAGCAATTGACTACGTTTCTAACTTTAACTTTGGTACACAAAAAGTAACAGGTAATGATACAACATATAACTCGGAATTAGTTGCAGCAACAACAGATAACCCAACAGCTGGAACTAAAAAAGACCTTGCAAACTTCTTACAAGTTTCAGATAACCGTGGTACAGTATCTGGCTGGAAACTTTCAGTTCAACAATCAAAAGCATTTACAAGTGAAACAACAAAATCAGTATTAGATGGCACAACAATTACGTTATCTAACCCTGAAGCAAATAATGCTGATAAAAATGGTACAAAACCAGCACCATCAATTTTAACAGATAACCTTGCAATTTCTTCTGCATCAGGTGATAAAGTTGTTATGCAAGCTAAAGATGGCGAAGGTTCTGGTACTTGGGTTGAAGCATTCGGTAATGCAACTAAAGACGCTGATAAAGCTAAAGCTTCTGTTAAATTAGCTATCCCTGGTGATAGCAAAAAAGTCGCAGAAAAATACACATCAGATTTAACATGGACACTTACAGACGCTAACTTATAAGAATTAATTCTATCAATAAAAAAAGGTTATTAATTAAAAGGGGAAATTAAAATGAAAACAACTAAAATCGTAACAAGCGCAATTATTTTATCAACATTAGGTTTAACTGCAGCACCAGCTGTACATGCCGCAGACCATACAGAAAATTACACATCATTAGGTAAGATTGGTTTTACAGAAAATGATGATAAAACACCACCCGTTAACCCAGTTGATCCAGATAAACCCGTTGATCCATTAGAACCAACTGTTCCTCCTGTTAGTCCTGGTACTGATGGACCATTATCAATTGATTACGTTTCTAACTTTGATTTTGGTGAAAACAAAATTTCTGGGGACGATACAACTTACTACGCTGCACCTGTCAAAGCAGTTAGTGGTGCTAAATATGCTACTTACTTACAAGTAACGGATAAACGTGGTACTAATGCTGGTTGGAAACTTTCAGTTAAACAAGAAAAACAATTTAATGATGGCTCAGCAGATTTAGATGGTGCAGTATTAAAAATGGGATCACAAAAATTAAATTCTAAAAATATGGATAGTGTAACTAATGCAACAACCCCAGCTATAGCCGATGCTACAATTACAGCAACACCTGGTAGCGCTGTTGAAGTCTTGAATGCAGCTAAGGGTCAAGGTATGGGTACTTGGACAGATTCATTTGGTGTATATGATGCAGATGCTACAAAGGATACAGCAATGAAGGCTGTTTCATTAGCCGTACCTGGTAATTCAGCTAAAGAAGCTAAACCATATACCACTGATTTAACATGGACAATTACTGACGCAGGGATGTAAACCTGTATCAACTAGGTTATTAAAAAATAGAGGGAATCAATAAAAGGGGAAATTAAAATGAAAACAACAAAAATCGTTGCAAGTGCAATTGCGTTAACAACATTAGGTTTGACTGCAGCACCAGCTGTACATGCCGCAAATAATACACAAACATATAATGAAACAGGTAAAGTAGGTTTTGTCGCAGGAAGCACAAGCCCAACAAATCCCACAGATCCAATCGATCCAACAAATCCAATTACACCAGATCCAGATCCAGATCCAATCAAACCTGGTACAGATGGACCTTTATCGATTGATTACATCTCTAATCTTGATTTTGGTGCTGATCATAAGATTTCTGGTTCTACAGAAACTTACTATGCACAACCAATTTCAGCTACAGATAGTAAAGGTGATAAGGTTAAACGTGCTAATTACTTACAAGTAACTGATAACCGTGGTACAAATGGTGGTTGGAAACTTTCAGTAAATCAAGATGCCCAATTTAATGATGGGACTTCTGAGTTGGCTGGTGCGCAATTAAAAATGACCGGTCAAACATTTAATTCTTCAAATATTGGTGACACGACAACAATCCCAACTGCTTTAAATAGTGGTGTTATTACACCAACTGTTGGAAAAGATGTTGAAGTTGTAAGTGCTGCTAAGGGTCAAGGTATGGGTACTTGGACTGATTCATTTGGCACATATGTCGATGGAACAGATACAGATGCTTCAATGAAAGCAATCTCATTAGAAGTACCTGGTAAAACAGCTAAATCAATTGGAACAAGTTACAAAACTAACTTAACATGGACATTAACAGACGCAGGTCTATAAAAAGATTAGAAGTAAGTTAAACCAAAGGGGAAATTAATTATGAAAAAAGCAGCAATTGCAACATCAGCACTTTTAGCAGTTACGTTATTTTCAACATTAGCACCTGCAGCACATGCTGCCGATATTACAAAAGGCACAACAGGTGATGTTAACTTCGTAGCTAATCCAGCTACTGGGGCAGGCGAACTTAAGCTAATCAGTGCACCGAGTGTTGATTTTGGGGATCAAGAAATTAGTGGATCAACAAAAACTTATGAACAAACGTCTTTTGGCGCTAAACCAGAGGATGCTAATATCCAAGTTGATGATAACCGTGGCTCAAATGTCGGTTGGAATTTAACAGTTGCAAATACACAATTTGCCACGGCAACGGGTACGGCACTTGATGGTGCTAAGTTAACCTTAACAAATGGTTCAATTATTAATGGTAATGGGGCAAAGTTTGTGGCTAATCCTGCAGCAACTATGCTTTTAGATGGTTCATCTAAAGCTGTTCCAGCAGTAGATGCAGCTAAAGATAAAGGTATGGGGCCTAACACATTACCTGTTACTAAAGCAACTTTAGAAGTACCTGGTGCAACAAGTAAATTAAATGAAAAATATACATCAACAATTACATGGACATTAAAAGACGCAGCATTATAAAATGCAGAAAGGGATAGGTTAAAACAATGAGCTTGAAAAAAAATATACGACTAGCAGTAGCCATTGTCCCCCTCCTTGCATTTTCGATGATGGTAAATTCAGTAGCCGATGCAGCAGTTGCAACTGATGGAAAAACTGCGATATCATCAGCTAACTTAACATTACTTGAAAAGTCTGGTCCTGTTGATCCGTTAGATCCATCAAAACCAGTGCACCCACTCAATCAAGTTACGCCAACAACTGGAGACTTAAGAATAGATTATATTTCTAGTTTTCATTTTGGGGCACAGGATATCTCGGGGAGTAATAAAACCTACTATGCAACTTTTGATAAAGTAGCTGACATGACTAACCGTCGTGACTCAAGTGGAGTGTGGGACACACAAAACCTAACAGATAAAGATTATTATAATGTACCTAATTACGCCCAGGTCACAAATAATACAACGGGTAATTGGTCATTAGGTGTTAGTAACACTGTTTTTAAAAGTCCTAGCGGGAACGTGCTTAAAGGTGCTGTACTAAATATTAAGAATATCGAAGCACATAGTGAAAATCCAGGTTTAGGGCTAAGCGGGGACTTACCAGGTAACGTTAAACTTACAGGAACTGGTGGTACTCCTGTTTCGGTTGTTAGTACGACAGATGGTAATAGTGATAATCCGTTCGGTACTTGGACACTTGCTATGGGTACTGATAAAGCGGGAACTAACTCTACAGGAAACGATGCAGTGTCGTTATTTGTTCCTGGTACCACTGTGAAAACAAAAGAAGCTTATACATCAACGTTGAAATGGACATTGATAGCGGCTCCATAAAGCTAATTTGAAAAGAAAGAGGATTTTTACATTGAATAAAAAATTTTTTGGAATCATAATGGCGTTTGTGGCAGGATTGGTTTTATTTAGTGGACAAGTTCAAAAAGCGAACGCTGCTGAAATGAACTTTGCCGTTACTGCAAATCTTCCAAGTAATCAAGTTGATAAGCGCCAAACCTATTTTAATTTAAAAATGAAGCCTAATCAGAAACAAGATGTTACTGTCACATTGAAAAATTCGACTAATAAAGCAGTTGTCGTAATGGCTGAGGCAAATACAGCTGTAACCAACGATAACGGTGTGGTTGAATATAGTCATGTGAAACCAAAACTTGATAAAACAATGGTAAATCCTCTATCTTCAATTGTTAAGTCGGATAAAGAAGTGACAATTCCAGCCAAGAAAAGTGTTGTGCATACGTTCCATATCACAATGCCCGCTAAGAAATTTAATGGCGAAATCGATGGTGGATTATACTTCTATGAAAAGATCGACAAAGATAGTGAAAAAAAATCAAAGAGTAACGTTCAAATTAAAAACCGTTATGCATTTGTGATTGGGACAACGTTAACTGAAACAGATGATGTTGTTAAACCTGATATGAAATTACTTAAAATTGAACCAGGTTCAGTTAATTTCCGTAATACATTGAAGGTAAATTTACAAAACCCAACAACAACACCTATTCGTAATTTAAAGGTAGCCGGAAAAGTCTATTCAAGAAATGGGGATGAAGCCTTACATGCTTCAACCACTTCGAATATGACAATGGCTCCCAATACGAATTTTAATTATGGTATTTTTTGGGACAACCAACCCTTTAAACCTGGTAAGTACCGTCTAGAAATGACGGCAACTTCTGGTGTGAATAAGTGGAAATGGACTGAAAACTTCACAATTGATGGCGCAACGGCAGATAAATTGAACGAAAAGGCAGTTGACTTAGAAAAAGATTATACAATGTGGTATATTCTTGCAGGAATCTTCTTACTTCTACTTGTATTATTGATTATTTGGTTCTTAGTTCGTCGTAATAAAAAAGATAAAGAAGAAGCTGTCGCAGAAGCAAAACGACAAATTTTATCAGAATTACAAACTGGTGAAAAAGAAGATAAGTAGTCGAAATGGGTGAGGTATGGTTATGGGGAAAAAAATAACGAGTACTTTAGTAATTGGTCTTTTGGGGTTATCTTTTAGTTTAGGTGCATTCGGTAATACCGCAGAAGCGGCTAGTTATACAAGTGAAATGGGAATTGAATTTGTAGGTAAAATGCCAACAACTTCTCAGGTGACACCAGATCCAGACGGGAGAACACCTGTCTCAAAGAATGTTGCATCGAATCAAAACAGATTACCTCAAACCGGTGAAATAAAAGGATCAGGATTATCAATGATAGGATTTATTCTTTTATCAACCGCAGGATTAATTGGATGGGTTAAATATAACGATTCAAAGCAATCAAAATAAAGAATAGTTAAAATTAAAGTAGGCTACCTTCGTATTTATATGAAGATAGCTTATTTTTTTTGCTTATTATCTAAGTCCAATTTAGTTAAAATTAAAAATATACTAGTGGTTAAATTTGCAAAAGAAAGCGTTAACATGATAAGCTGTGTTTAAGGTATTAATAAAAAAATAAATATAAATATAAGGAGGTATTAGTAATGCTCTAACTAATTTTTTTATGGAGGGCCTGTATCAAATAATTGTTTATAAACCAAAATAGAGGAGATGAATAAAATGAACAAAGTAGAAATGAGTCAGACAAAGAAGAATGTGATTAAAACGGTAGCGGTGGTTGGATTATTGAATTCAGTAATGATTTTAGGGGTAGCTAATAATTCCGTAGATGCTAGTAACCATGAAAAGCAGGTGGCGACAGCTAAAGTAGGTACGAAAGAATTAGGTGTTATTACAAGAGGCTCAATGAAAGTATCTGGAACGGGTGCAAGTGGTCTACACTTACAAGGTAATAATACAGTGACAACAGGTACATTAGATTTTGATTATGAAGGAAAGTCGATTATTTCGGCAGGAATTAATGAATCGACAGACTATGTCTTGTCAGTTCCTTCAGAGTTAGTTCCACTTTTTAACCATGATTCGTTCAATAATTATATAACAGGAAATTTCCAATTTAATAACGGAAGTAAATATACGTATAATAAAAATGATATCCGAGTTGAGGATAATGGTAAAACATTACGAATCAAAAATCCATCTCATTCTTGGATTGCATTTGCCGACTTCAAAGTTCATTTATCTCTTGATATTGGGCAAATGGTAACAGATACAGGTATCAGAGTAGCGGACGCAGAAAATAACTCAAGTTATATATTTAATAGTGGTTTAGTAAAAAATGGTGCGCCAATTGATTGGGACGTGTTGGGTTCATATAATGCTTCTGACACGTTGCCAACATATCACCTAGACCCGGGTTGGGCACTTTTGAAAGAAATTCCAACCGTTGAAACAATTTTTGATACAGATACAACGGTATCAGGTCGTGGTGTTCCAGGTGCTAAAATTGAAGTTAAAGTTGGCGATAAAGTTATAGGGACAGGTATCGTTGATGAAAATGGACTTTACGAAGTTACTATTCCTAAACAACATGAAGATACAACAGTTAGTGTTCGTCAGAATACAGGTGTTGGTTGGAGTGATGTGAAAACTACGGTAGTTAAGCATAAAGATGTTACGATTGCTAAACCAACTGTTGATTCTTATTATCAAAGTGATAAATATTTAACAGGTACTGGAGAAACAGCTGGAAATACAATTATTATTGCTGATGCAAGCGGTAATGAAATTGCTAGAACAGTCGTACAGTCAGATCTTAGTTTCTCTGTACAAATTCCAGAACAAGGAGCCTATACACTTCTTTATATAACTGAAACAAATGGGACAGAAATAAGTCTTGCAACGGTAGTTCCAGTTCGTGAAGGGTAACCAAAATAAACTGTAAATTGGCAAAAGTAATTCATCATTTTTTTTGATGAATTACTTTTGTATTAAAACAAAATCGATAAAGCGGTTACTTCATAAATTAGATAAATATTTTTTAATTAAAAAAATATGTTTACATTTAAATAGATTATAGGTAAACTGGCTATGTCGCAGTAACCAGATAATAAGTTTGCGATTAGGTTACAGCTAAGTTAACGAATAAATCTATTAGGAGGGACTAGGGGGTCACAACTAATCAGCTAGACTAATGAGTTAAATATAGTAATGTTAGGTATAAATAGGCAGCAACTATAGGGGGAGGACTAAACAATGAAAGGGCATAACAGTAATAAAAAAGAACGAATCTCAGCAACGTTAATGACGGGAATTATCTTAGCAGGAGTGATGACAGGTAGCATTGTTAACGTGGTTAACAATGAGGGCCCAGGAACTTCTGTCCAAGCTAAAGAGCTAGATGAAACCGTTAAACCTCAAACAGCATCTTCTGAAAAAACAACCGAAAAAAGTACATCGATAAAAGCAACAAAAGAAGAAATAACAAGCGAAGTAGCAACTAAAGAAGAAGTAACGAAAGCACCAACAAAAAAAGTAGCAACGACTAAAAAAAGTGAGACAGCAGTACCAGCTGCTGGTTATGTTGGTCCATCACAAGGGGCCATTAATACTCAGTGGAGTACTACCGATGTGGCATCAAATTCTAAAAATGAGTATGTGTCACTTACAGGAGGCGGGAAGTTAGTAAATGGTGTTCCAACAAACAACGCGGGAAAAGCAGATGATACAGCGACTCCTGTTTTATATTTTGGTAATGCAGCATTTAATTTCCAACCAAGTGCGCTGACAAATAACGATTCTTACAGTGAACAGGGTAATGCATCTAGTTGGGCATTTACGAAGGTTGGTGCCAGTGGAAGAAATCCTAATCCAAGAAAGTCTTATGGAATTATCATTAATAATGCTATTCCAAAAGATCGTGGATATGGGTATGCAGCAGAAAGTAACACGACGCCTAATACAATTGAAAGTGCTGTAAAACTTGGACCAATTACAGATTACCATCTTTATAAAAATAATGATGGTACTGGATTCAAAGCTACAATGTACGATGTAACATATAAGGTGAGCTATACATTTGAAGAAATGTATGATGCAGCAGGTGGTATATATAGTTATTTCAGTATCACAAATAATGATACTGCAACTCGAGCTATTGGTGCAGCTCAGGGGGTCGATACTTTGGTTGATAAGGATGACGTCCCTGTAAAAAGTTTGGGACCTAACAATGGATTTAAAATGGTAAGTGATAAACATACCTTGAATTACAGATTGAAGGATCCCGGTAATAATACTAGCTTGGGTGGTTGGACTAATTATTCAGCTGGGAAAGCTACCGGTACTGGTATATTAGATATATCAAATATAAGTAGTTATTTCAAAGGTGGAGCTGTAGGAACTGGAATGGAGACATCAGTGCTTGATAAAATTATAGCTATCAACGACATTAGTCAGCCAGATACTCCGTTTAAGGGAGATAGTGCTTTTGTAATAAAAGCTAATCCTAAAACGTTAGCCCCAGGAGAAACATTAACGACAGGTTCTTACTTAACTTATAAAGAAACGACACCAAGTATTCCACCTGTTGCAACTGTAACACCATCAACAATTAATGCTTATGCGGATCAAACAGATTCATTTAAAATTGTAGGTAAAGTTTCAGATGAAGATAGTACAAAGGGATACATTCAAATTAAGTATCCAGATGGGTCAATATCATCGCCAGCAGAGAATACTTATGAAACAACAAAAGATGGTGTCGATTATTCTGCAAAGATTGACCCTACAAAATTAAAAGTAGGTGCAAATAAAGTTATAGTAACTGCGATTGATGCTGGAGGTACCGAACAA
Source organism: Dellaglioa sp. CoH-55-MRSF-9 (assembly GCF_056782155.1). The sequence goes on from NZ_JBXAYG010000003.1 coordinate 233,913, forward strand.
TTAAAACCAGTTACCGTAACTGTCAACTTATTCAAGTTGGGTGCAACTGCTATTCCACAAAAAATTGATGTTGGCGGAACCGTTACAATAGATGAAACAAAATTAATCAAAGATTTAACAATTATGAATACTAATAAACATACATTAGAAATTGATCCTACAAATCCATCAAATAAACCACTTGATAACACAAAAGTTGGTTTCTATATACAAGATATGATTTTGACGGATACGGATGTGACACCTAATGAAACTGCTAAAGTTGCCGTTCCTGTCAATGTAATAGATGGTGATACCGTCGTTGATGGTGATTCTGTAGTTTACGCTAAGGATTTTAGTACGGACAGTAAATCTATCTCGGGATTAACAGAGACTAAATTAAATGAGTTCATATTAACAGAGAGTTCGGCTAAAGGTTGGATACTATCAACTGGTGCTGATTCTAAAGTTACAGTTAAATCAACGACACTTACACCAACTTCTAGTGCTGGTGACTATGAAGCAGTTATTGTAAATGCTCAGGGTGTTGAAAAAACGATTAAGATCACAGTTGCAGGTGGTGGTTTAGCAATTACTGCAGCCTCTGATGAAATGACTTTTGGTTCAAAAGATGGGGTAATGTTGCCTTACAGTGGAGAAAATTTCAATCTTCAACGTACTGCTGAAAATACTGTATCAATTTCTAATCTAGGCAAAACAGCTTGGACATTGAAGGCTAGCGTTTCAAAACCTTTAACAGATGGATCTAACACATTGAAAGGTGTTTTGAAATATATAGATGCAACTGGAACTGCACAAGATTTAGATACTGGTAGTACAGAGGTTGGTTCAGGTCAGACAGAAGAAACTAAAGATGTCACTTGGGCAGCCGATAAAGGTGTTGTTGCTGAACTTAATGGAAGCAACATGTCACTTAAAGCAGGTAAGTATGCAGGGGAAATAACATGGACACTAACGGATGCGCCTTAATCCTAATCCTTGCTTAATTAACGTTAATCATTAGCATTTTGCTAATATTATAAAAACATCAAAATCTGACGAGGGGAGTAGATACGATGATAAAAAGAAAGTTAATTTTGGGAGTTCTTTTAGGTAGTATGGTACCGGCTGGTTTTACCGTAACGCAAGCTTTGGCAAGCGAAACAGTGAATTATCAGTCGCATGCAACTATTGAATTCGTGAAAAATACTGACGGTACACCGCCAGTTGATCCAACAAATCCAACTGATCCGTTAAAACCGGTTAAACCAGTTAATCCTGGAACAGATGGACCATTATCAATTGATTACGTTTCGAACTTACAATTTAGTCAACAACAAATTTCTGGTAAAGACAGTGTTTATTATGCACAACTTGACCAGTTAGTTGATAAAAACGGTAAGGTTGGGGAATATCCAAACTATGTTCAAGTAACGGATAATCGTGGTTCAAACGCAGGCTGGAAACTAACTGTTGCACAGACCAATCCATTTATGAATGGTAAAAATAAATTAGATGGAACGATTATTACGTTAATGAATGGAACAACTAACGGAAGTAGTAATATGAGTCAGCCGACAGCTAGTCAAGCAGCCATCAATCCAGATGGCAAAGCAGTTACTGTGATGACAGCCAAGGTCGACAAAGGTATGGGAACATGGACAGACCGTTTTGGTAAAGATAATACAGCTGCCAAACAAAGTGTGTCATTACTTGTTCCAGCTGAATCAAACAAAGTAGCAGGGGCTTATAAGTCTGAATTAACATGGACTTTGACAGATGCTAACTTATAAAAAAGGTTATATAAAGGGGAAATAAATGATGAAAAATTCAAGTAAATTATTATTAAGTACATTATTAGGCGTAGGTGTGACAGGTGCCATTATGACAACTGCTCATGCATCTGAAACACAAACATATACATCACACGGTAAAATTGAATTGACTAAAAATGATGGTACAACAGATCCTGGTATTACGGATCCAACAGATCCTGGACATACTATTGATCCAACAGATCCTACAAACCCAACAGATCCAGGTACTGGTGGCCCATTATCAATCGATTATGTTTCTAACTTTAACTTTGGTGCTCAAAAGATGTCAGGTAACAACGAAACATATGACTCTCAATTAGTGACAGTTAAAGATGCATCCGGAGCTGATAAAGATCTTGCAAACTTCCTACAAGTTTCAGATAACCGTGGAACAGTAGCAGGTTGGAAACTTACTGTTCAACAAGCAAAAGCATTTACAAGTGAAACAACAAAATCAGAATTAGATGGGACAACAATTACGTTATCTAATCCTGAAGCAACTAATGCTGATAATAACGCATCAAAACCAAAACCAACATTAACAAATAGCGTTGACATTTCAGCTACATCAGGGGACAAAGTTGTTATGCAAGCAAAAGATGGCGCAGGTTCTGGTACATGGTCTGAATCCTTTGGTAACGCAACAACAGATGCTGCTAAAGCCAAAGCTTCTGTTAAATTAGCTATCCCTGGTGATAGTAAAAAAGTTGCAGAAAAATACACATCAGATATTACATGGACACTTACAGACGCTAACTTATAAAATCTAAATTAGTCAATAAAAAATAAAAATGGTTATTAATTAAAAGGGGAAATAAATTATGAAAACAACTAAAATCGTTACAAGCGCAATTATTTTATCAACATTAGGTTTAGCTGCAGCACCTGCAGTACATGCTGCAGATTATACATCAACAGGTAAGGTTGGATTTATGGAAAATACAGATCCAACAACACCCGTTGATCCAACGGATCCAACAGGCCCAGTAGGCCCAACGGATCCAACAGACCCAGATAATCCTCAACCAGGAACACCTGGCCCATTATCAATTGATTACGTTTCTAACTTTGATTTTGGTTCAAAAAATAAGGTTTCTGGAGACGATACAACTTACTACGCTGCACCTGTTAAATTAGCTGATAAAGATGGTAAAGAAGTTACAAGAGCTAACTACCTACAAGTAACAGATAAACGTGGATCAAATAAAGGCTGGAAATTGTCAGTTAAACAAGTAAAACAATTTAACGATAGTAAGACTGATTTAGATGGCGCACAGCTAAGTATGGGAACACAAACTTTAAATTCTAAAAATATTGGCGGAACAACAGATCCAGCTATAGCTAAAGCTACAATTACAACATCAATTGGTGCTGACGTTGCTGTCTTAGATGCTGGTAAGGATCAAGGTATGGGGACTTGGACAGATTCATTTGGTGTCTACGATGCTGATGCTACAAAAGATACAGCAAGTAAAGCTGTCTCATTGAAAGTACCTGGTAATTCAGCTAAAACGGTCGGTTCATCATATACAACAGATTTAACATGGACATTAACAGACGCTGGTTTATAAAATTAAGTCATATCACTTTCTAATAGGCTACAAAAAAATAGGGAATTAAAAAAAGGGGAAATTAAAATGAAAACAACTAAAATCGTAACAAGCGCAATCGTATTAACAACATTAGGTTTAATTGCAGCACCAGCTGTAAATGCAGCAACAGTAGGATCACTTCCAACAAAAGGTAGCGTTGGTTTTACAGATAATACAGATCCAACAGGTCCAGTTGATCCAACAGATCCAACAGATCCAGTTGACCCAACAGACCCTCCAATTAACCCAGGAACAAATGGTCCATTATCATTAGATTATGTTTCAAACTTTGATTTTGGTTCAAAAAATAAAGTTTCTGGTAGTGATACAACTTACTACGCAGCTCCTGTTGAAATAACAGATTCTAAAGGAACAGCAAAAGAAGTAGCTAACTACTTACAAGTAACAGATAACCGTGGATCAAATGCTGGTTGGACAGTTAATGTTAAGCAAGAAGGCGCATTTACTGACGGTACAAAAGAATTAACTGGTGCTCAATTGAGTATGAAAGATCAAACATTTAATTCAACAAATATGGATGCGACAACAACACCATCAATAATTGGTGATAAAGATAATAATAGTGTCGTTGCTCCTACAGTTGGTAGCGATGTTAAGGTTGTTACTGCTACAGACGGTCAAGGAATGGGAACATGGACTGATTCATTTGGTAAAGATGCTAAAGCTAAAGCCGTTTCATTAACAGTACCTGGTAAAACAGCTAAAAATCTTGGAACAATATATACAACAGATTTAACATGGACATTAACAGACGCAAACTTATAAAAATTGGGTTAACAAAAGGGGAAATAAATTATGAAGAAAACAGCAATTGCAACAGCAGCACTTTTAACCGTTACTTTGTTTTCAACAGTAGCACCAGCAGTACATGCTGCTGATGTAACATTACCTTCATCAGGTGATGTCAACTTTGTAGCTGATCCTGCTACTGGAGCTGGAGAAATTAAATTGACAAAGGCACCAAGTGTTGATTTTGGAGATCAAAAAATTAGTGGATCAGATGCAAAATATGATGCAGCTACTATTACAGATTCTATCGTTGTTGATGACAACCGTGGTTCAAATGAAGGTTGGAAATTAACAGTTGCCAACACACAGTTTACCGGCTCAAAAGAATTAGCTGGGGCTAAGTTAACATTGACGCCTGGAACTGTTTCTAATAATAATGGGGCAAGTTATAATGCTACCCAACCAACAGCGGATATGGTTTTAGACGGATCTAGTCAAAGTGTTGCAGTAGTAGATGCAGCTAAAGACATGGGTATGGGTACTAACACGTTACCTGTTACTAAGGCAACCTTAGACGTACCTGGTGCATCAACTAAATTAAAAGAAAAATATACATCAGTAATTACATGGACGTTAAACGACGCACCATTATAGGATGCAGAAAGGGATAGGTTAAAACAATGAGCTTGAAAAAAAACTTACGACTAGTAGTAGCCATTGTCCCCCTCCTTGCAATTTCAATAATGGGAAATTCAGTGGCTGATGCAGCAGTAGCGCCTGATGGAAAAACTGCAACCACAGCGGCTAACTTAACATTACTTGCAAAGTCTGGTCCAGTTGATCCATTAGATCCGACAAAACCAGTACAACCAATTAATCCAGTTACGCCAACTACTGGTGACCTGAGGATAGATTATATTTCTGATTTACATTTTGGTACTCAGAAAATTTCAGGAAATAAAAAATCTTATTATGCTGCTTTTGATAAAGTAGCTGATTTAACAGGACATCGTGATGAAGCTACAGGTGAGTGGGTTATAGATAAGCTCACGGATGCAGATTATAGGGATGTACCTAATTACGTTCAGGTTACAAATAATACGACAGGAAACTGGTCGTTGACGGTTAGTAACACATCATTTAAAAGTGGTGCTAATGAACTTAAGGGTACTGTGCTTACAATAAAAAATGTAGCATCGAAAACAGATAACGGAGATCCTGATGCCGGTTTATTTACCGATAGTATATTATTAAAAGGTGACGGTGCATCATATCAAGTAGTAGATCCAACTGCCAATACTAATCCCACAGGGACCTGGACAATAGCAATGGGTGATGCAACAACAGGTAATAAATCAGCGAGATTGGATGTGCCTGGCCCGGCTGAAAAAGTAGCTGGTGAAACATATACGTCGACATTAAACTGGACATTGACGGCGGCTCCATAAAGTTAATTTGAGAAGAAAGAGGATTTTTACATTGAATAAAAAATTTTTTGGAATCATTATGGCGTTTGTGGCAGGATTAGTTATATTTAGTGGACAAGTTCAAAAAGCGAATGCTGCTGAAATGAACTTTGCTGTTACTGCAAATATTCCAAACAACCAAATTGATAAGCGCCAAACGTATTTTAATTTAAAAATGAAACCGAACCAAAAGCAAGACATTACTGTCACATTAAAAAATTCGACTAACAAAGATGTTACTGTAATGGCTGAAGCAAATACAGCGATTACAAATGATAACGGAGTGGTTGAATACAGTCACGTGAAACCAAAACTTGATAAAACAATGGTAAACCCTCTATCTTCAATCATTAAGTCAGATAAAGAAGTGACAGTACCGGCTAAGAAAAGCATTGAGCATACATTCCATATCACAATGCCCGCTAAGAAATTCAATGGCGAAATTGACGGTGGCTTGTACTTCTATGAAAAAATTAACAAAGATAGTGAAAAAAAATCAAAGAGTAACGTTCAAATTAAAAACCGTTATGCCTTTGTTATTGGGACAACGTTAACTGAAACTGACGATGTTGTTAAGCCTGATATGAAATTACTTAAGATTGAGCCCGGATCAGTTAATTTCCGTAATACATTGAAGGTAAACTTACAAGATCCAACAACAACACCAATCCGTAACCTGAAAGTTGATGGAAAAGTCTATTCAAGAAATGGTGATAAAGCACTACATGCTTCAACCACTTCGAATATGACAATGGCTCCAAATACAAACTTTAATTATGGCATTTTCTGGGATAACCAACCCTTTAAGCCTGGTAAGTACCGTTTAGAAATGACGGCGACTTCTGGGGTACATAAGTGGAAATGGACAGAATATTTCACAATTGATGGCGCAACGGCAGATAAATTGAACGAAAAAGCGGTTGACTTAGAAAAAGATTACACAATGTGGTATATCCTTGCAGGAATCTTCTTGCTATTACTTCTATTGTTGCTCATCTGGTTCTTAGTTCGTCGTCGTAACAAAAAAGATAAAGAAGAAGCTGTCGCAGAAGCAAAACGACAAATTCTAGAAGAATTACAAACTGATAAAAAAGAAGATAAGTAGTCAAAATAGACGAGGTATGGTTATGAGAAAAAAACTAATGAGTGTTTTAATAATTAGTCTTTTGGGGTTATCTTTTAGTTTAGGTGCATTCGGTAATACTGCAGAAGCGGCTAGTTATACTAGTGAGGTTGGAATCGAATTCGTTGGTAAAATGCCAGAGAAAACGAAACCAACCACACCGACAACAAGACCAACAACAACGTCCCCCACGACGCCAACAACTTCACAGGTAACACCGGATGGGAAAACACCTGTCTTAAAAAATGCAGCAAAAGGTCAAACCAGTTTACCTCAGACTAGTGAAATGAAAGAATCAGGACTATCAATGATGGGCCTTGTTCTGTTGCTAGCTATGGGATTAGTTGGCTGGTTTAAAAGAAATTATGCAAAATAATTAAAATTTAATAGTTTAACTAAAAAGAGTTTTTCCTCGTAAAAATACGAGGAAAAACTCTTTTTTTATTGCGATATTTATTAAAGGTTCTATTACAACTGTTGTTGATAAATATATTACAGAGCCCTTAATTTAAGAGGTTGGGTTTTTGCTTAAATATTAAATTAGATTAACGTTATGGTTAAATCACTTTGAAGTAATGTTGAAATTATGATAGCATAAAAATGTTGTTAATGAAAAAATAGATTAAAGTAATAGCATTTAAGGGTAGTTTTATCCCACAGTATATTCACAAAATATTAAAAGGGGATAGTATGGGAAAAATATATATAGAAATATTAGCGACTATCGGGATACAAATAATACCCTTTATATTTATCATAGATGGATATATCCATAGAAATGGTATTGGCTTAAATAATGGTGATGGGTTACTTGTTTTAGGTGTTTTATTATTATTTGGAATGGGTATTATATATACTATTACGTATTTATTAGATGTAATGATTAAAAGGCATAATAAGTACTTAGTACCTAAATTTAAATACTTATTATTAATGTATTGGGTATTTCTAGATGTTATTATAGTAATTTATTTAAGTTTTAGAAATTTCTTTTAGAGTAGGAAAATCAAATTTTTCATCAACATTCGGGAAAAGGTAAATATGTTGAGGTATATAAAATAAAGGAATAGCCATATTATGCTGCGGGTTCATTTAACCCTATTTATATTCATAAAATAACATCATATTAAGGAGCTAAAAATGTTGAAACTTTTAAAAAATTCCAAAGTATTACATTCATTTTTTAATATTATATTTATTATAGAAACTTTTAGTTTATTTCTTGATACTGCATTTTCATTAGGCGGAATGGGAAGTCAACATATAGATCTATTCCTTTCAGTATCAAGTATAATCGTTCTTTTACAATTTTTTATGCTGATTGTCCAATTTAATTATTTCGATAAAATAATAATAGTAATCCTTTCAATGTTTAATATTGTATTAAACGCAATTATGTTGATCATTGAGATTAATAATGATTGTTATCTTCCTACATTAGAATCCTTCCTGGTAGCTATTTTGATTTCACTGTTCTTTATATGTAAATACTATAAATCAGGAGAAACTAAATGATTAGAAAAGTAATCAATTCAAAAATAATAGCAATCAGTTTAAATATAATATTAATGATTCTTGCAATTATAATGATTGTTCATGCTCTTTCAGGTAAATTCTATAGTGAAGATGTATTCATGTTATTAGTAGGGAACATTGAGATAATTATGATTTTATTACAGAATAAATTATGTAAATATCGTGGTATTATAATACTATCAATTTTTAATGTGATTTTAAATGTAACTCTATCAAATTTGGTTTATACAGACCCGTTAGTTTGGGCTTGTTACATTGGGTCAATTATTTCTATCTTCTTTATGATTAAATTCCCAAAAATGACTTCGTATTAAAATGGGTGATTACGGTAAAAAGAGCTAAACAGAAAATCCTATCTCTTAATTGAGGTAGGATTTATTTTTTATGAAACGTAATGGTAACGATTACAATCCAACTATATTAACGATTTTAATTTATTATTGATTGAACTAATTTTTTTCTACTATGTTGCTTATTATATTTTGTAGTGTGGTAAGAACGCCATGGCTATCTTAAGAAACATGATATATAATTAATGTAAGCGAAAACAAAAAACCTTATATCAACATATAAGGTTTTTCAAAAGAAAATATTTTAATTTTAACGATGCGCCATGAGGGAGTCGAACCCTCAGCTCAAGAACCGGAATCTTACGTGCTATCCATTACACCAACGGCGCAGTATAGTTAATAGTTTAGCTGAATTACGTAAAAAAAACAAGTAACGAAAGCGGAGGTTGAGAAATAATGGCTATTGAACAGAAATTTAAGCAACAACAAACGCAAATTCAAAAACTGGCAATGACACCAGAGCTCCAACAATCAATTAAAATGTTGCAATATAATATAGAAGATTTACAAGAATTTGTCACTGAAAAAATGATGGAAAACCCTTTGATTGAAGCTGTTGACGACAATCAGAGAATCCAAGCAGGGGAGTCTCGTTATAAAGTTAATCTAACAACAAATGGTGATACTGATTATATGAATTCAGTCAGTGATGATGAATCACAATCTTTATTGGATTATTTATTGGAACAAATTTATCTAACGATGCGTCAAACACCGCTTAGAAAGGTTGTTCTTTACTTAGTAGATTATATTGAACAGACGGGCTATTTTAATGCTAATTTGGATGATTTAGCAGAAGAATCAGGAATACCACCCATTATGTTATTAGATGCGTTAACCTTGATTCAACGCTTAGATCCGCCCGGTGTTGGTGCACGTAATTTACAAGAAAGTTTAATGTTACAGATTGATTCTGACGATTTAGCGCCTGAATTGGCATATACAGTCATAAAAGATGATTTTGATAACTTTGTCGATCGTAAATGGTCGGACATAGCAAAAAAATATCGTGTTAATCTTTCAGAAATTCAAGAAATATCAGATTTTGTTCGCACATTATCACCTAATCCAGGTGCAGGATTTGGGACAACTAGAATTGGTAAAATCTATCCAGATTTAGTTTTGAAAAAAAGTAATAATGAATTAACATTATTCAAAGTTCGCGGTGCACAGCCTGAAGTTGTTTTTCAACAAAAATATTTTGATGATATGTCAAAAGACCAAGATCCTGAAGTAATCAAATATTTAACTGAAAAGAAACGGGAATATGAATGGCTAGTTCATGGCTTGAAACAACGAGGCGATACCATTTTAAAAGTAGGACAATATATTTTGAAATATCAGGCTGACTTCTTCACTGATAAAACCAAACCAATTAAGCCATTACTTTTACGGGAAGTTGCAGCCGCTTTAGGTGTTCACGAATCAACAATTAGTCGAACCGTTAATGATAAGTACATTGAAACAGAATCTGGTGTTTATGAAATAAAATCATTCTTTGGACAAATCGCAAATAAGAACAAAAAGAATGCTGAAGAGCTATCTTCAAAAACGATTATGACAACTATGCAGACTTTGATTGAATCTGAAGATAAAACGAAACCTTTCTCTGATCAAAAAATAGTTTTACAATTAATGAAACAAAACATCGATATTTCGAGACGAACAGTTGCAAAATATCGTGAAAACCTGAACATTCCATCGTCATCAGCAAGAAAACGCTACAAGGATTAGGAACAATTATGACCTTATCTCATATATCAAACGTCAATTGCTGACATGGCAGATAGTCGTTTGAAGTGCTTGCAAAGTATGAAACAACCTGATATAATTTGTCTTGTAATAAAGGTATGAAGACACTTTGATTAATGCAGAATGTTATCGTGCTTTGTTTTTTTAGAATTAATGGGTCATAATGCGACACTGTGGGACAAATAATGCCCCATAAGAGAGCAGGTGCAGTATGCATCATGAATTAGAGTGGATCGAAGCAATTGCACCAGACATGATTAAAGTTTTAAAACAAAGATATTTTGTTTTAAGACAGATTGAATGGATGATGCCTGTTGGTCGCAGAATGTTGGCAGCAACTTTAAATCTAAGCGAACGCGTTATGAGAACCGAAACAGATTTTCTGCGTAAGCAAGAACTTATCGTCGTTGGTAAGTCAGGAATGACGCTAACGGATAGAGGTATATCAGTACTACATGGCCTTGAAAAAGTGATGGATAATTTAGTTGGTGTTCGACAGGATGAACAAGAGTTGAGTCGAATTTTAGGCATTGAACATTGTTTGATTGTATCAGGCGATTCCGATGAACAACCTAAAGTTTTAGAGTCAATGGGTAAGAGTCTAGCTGCTAAGTTAGCACTCTTATTGCCAGAAGGTAAAAATTTAATTGCGGTAATGGGTGGCACAACGATGGCTCAAGTAGCTGATCAGTTGACAACACGTCTTTCAATTAAGCGCGATTTAACTTTTTTACCAGCCAGAGGTGGTGTTGGTGAATCAGTAGATATACAAGCCAACTCGATTAGTGGTAAGATGGCATTACACACAGGCGGCAAACATAGAGCCTTGTATGTACCTGAACAACTAAGTGAGAAAACGTACGAGCCTCTTCTTGAAGAACCGAGCATTCAAGAAGTTTTGAACTTAATCAAGGAAAGCAATGCTGTAATTCACAGTATTGGAGAAGCAATGCATATGGCTAAGCGTCGTGACATGTCTAGTGGTATAATAGACATGTTGAAAGAGGACAAAGCTGTAGGTGAGGCATTCGGATATTTCTTTGATGCTCAAGGCAAGGTCGTTTATAGGATTCCTCGTATCGGTTTACAAATAGAGGATCTCACGCACATAAAATGTATTTTCGCAGTTGCAGGTGGCCATTCTAAGGCCGAAGCAATTGTGGCATACATGAAACTTGCACCTAAACAGACGTGGTTAATCACGGATGAGGGTGCCGCAAACTCGATTTTAAAAAAGTAGTGTGCAAACACGCTTTTTAAAATAAATAAATCTTCATTTCCTAAAGGAGGAAATTTAAGTATGTCAGTAAAAGTTGGTATTAACGGTTTTGGCCGTATTGGTCGTTTAGCTTTCCGTCGTATTGCTGAAGTTTCAGATAACATCGAAGTTGTAGCAATCAACGATTTAACTTCTCCATCAATGTTGGCTCATTTATTAAAATATGATACAGCCCATGGTAACTTCGACGCAGAAGTTAGCGCAACAGATAATGGTATTGTTGTTAATGGTAAGGAAATTCCTGTATATGCAGAAGCAGATGCATCAAATATTCCTTGGGTTAAAAACAATAATGTTGATATCGTATTAGAATCAACTGGTTTTTACGCATCAGAAGAAAAAGCTTCAGCTCATATTAAAGCTGGCGCAAAACGTGTATTAATCTCAGCTCCTGCTGGTAAAATGCCTACAATCGTTTACGGTGTAAATGATGACATTTTAACTTCAGATACTAAGATTGCTTCTGCTGGTTCATGTACTACTAACTGTTTAGCACCACTTGCTGGCGCTGTTAACGATGCTTTCGGTATCGAAGTTGGTACAATGACAACAGTTCATGCTTACACAGCTACACAAAAATTACAAGATGGTCCTGACCGTGGTGGAAACTTACGTGCTGCACGCGCTGCTGCAGGTAACACAATTCCTCATTCTACTGGTGCTGCTAAAGCTATCGGTATGGTAATCCCTGATCTTGTTGGTAAATTGAATGGCCATGCACAACGTGTCCCAGTTATTACTGGTTCATTGACAGAATTGGTTACAATCTTGAAATCAAAAGATCTTACAGTTGATGAAGTAAATGCTGCTATTAAAGCAAGAACTGAAAACAACGAATCATTTGGTTACAATGCTGACGAAATCGTTTCATCAGATATCATTGGTACAAGTTTTGGTTCAATCTTTGACCCAACACAAACTGAAGTAACTGGTACTGGCGCTAACCAATTGGTTAAAACTGTTGCTTGGTACGATAACGAATCTGGCTTTACAGCACAAATGATTCGTACATTAGAAAAATTTGCTAGCTTAGAAGCATAATCTAGTTAAACTTTTTTAAAACCGCATATAACTATGCTTAGGCGGAGGGACGCAATACTCCCTCTGCCTTTTTATTTAATCAAAATTACACAGGAGGCTATTATAATGGCTAAATTAATCGTTTCAGATTTAGATGTAAATGACAAAAAAGTTTTAATTCGTGTCGATTTTAATGTTCCTATTAAAAACGGTGTGATTGGTAATGATAACCGTATCGTTGCTGCATTACCAACTATCAAATATGTAACTGAAAATGGTGGTAAAGCCATTCTTCTTTCTCATCTTGGTCGTATTAAGACTGAAGAAGACAAAAAAGAATTATCATTACGTCCAGTTGCAGAACGTTTATCTAACTTATTAAACAAACCTGTTACTTTTGTTCCTGCTACACGTGGTCCTCAATTAGAAGACGCAATTGCAGCAATGAAAGACGGCGATGTTTTAGTAATGGAAAACACACGTTTTGAAGATTTAGATGGTAAAAAAGAAAGCAAAAACGATCCTGAATTAGGTAAATACTGGGCTTCACTTGGCGACTTGTTTGTCAATGATGCTTTCGGTACAGCTCATCGTGCACATGCTTCTAACGTTGGAATCTCAAGCAACATGGAACAAGCTGCTGCTGGATTCTTAATGGAAAAAGAAATCAAATTCTTAGGTGAAGCTGTTGACGAACCAAAACGTCCATTTGTTGCTATCTTAGGTGGCGCAAAAGTTTCAGATAAGATTGGTGTTATTTCTCATTTACTTAAAAAAGCTGACAAAGTTATCGTTGGTGGTGGTATGACTTATACTTTCTACGCTGCTAAAGGTATGAAGATTGGTTCATCATTAGTTGAAACAGACAAAATTGATTTAGCTAAACAAATCATTGAAGAAGCTGGCGACAAATTAGTATTACCAGTTGATTCAATCGTTGCTGAAAAATTTGATAACGATGTTGAACACAAAACTGTTGATGGTGACATTCCTGACGGTTACATGGCATTGGATATCGGACCTAAATCTGTTGCAGAATTTAAAGATGTTTTAAAAGATGCTAAAACAGTTGTATGGAACGGACCAATGGGTGTATTCGAAATGAGCAACTATGCTAACGGAACACTTGAAATCGGTAAATTCTTGGGTACTTTATCAGAAGCTACAACAATCGTTGGTGGTGGTGATTCAACTGCTGCTGTTCAACAATTAGGTGTTGCTGATCAATTAACTCATATTTCTACTGGTGGTGGCGCTTCACTTGAATACCTTGAAGGTAAAACTTTACCAGGTATTGCTGCTATTACAACAAAATAATTTTTAATTAAATTGTCGTAAGAAACCGTCTATTAACGAAAGGAAGTTATTATTTTGCGTAAACCAATTATTGCTGGTAACTGGAAAATGAACAAAGGCCCTAAAGAAACTGCTGAATTCGTAGCAGGTCTTAAAGGTAAATTACCAAAGTTTGACGATGTTGAATCTGTTATTGCTGCTCCTGCAGTAGATTTACAAACATTACTTGATGCTGCTAAAGGTACTGACTTAAAAGTTGCTGCTGAAAATGCATACTTTGAAGATGAAGGTGCTTTTACTGGTGAAACTTCACCAAAAGTTCTTTCTGAAATGGGTGTTGACTATGTTGTTATTGGTCATTCAGAACGTCGCGAATACTTCGGCGAAAATGATGACGATATTAACAAAAAAGCACATGCTGTTTTCAATAATGGTATGGTTCCTATTATCTGCTGTGGTGAAACGTTAGAACAACGTCAAGCCGGCGAAGCAGAATCATGGGTTGCTGGACAAGTTTCTGCTGCATTAAGAGGCTTATCTGTTGAACAAGTTAATCTTGCAGTTATTGCATACGAACCAATCTGGGCTATCGGTACTGGTGAAACAGCTACTTCTGACCAAGCACAAGAAATCTGTGCAGTAATTCGTAAAACAGTTGCTGATTTGTATGACCAAACAGTTGCTGATAAAGTTCGTATCCAATACGGTGGTTCAGTTAAACCTGGTAACGTCGTAGAATTAATGGGTAAAGACGATATTGATGGTGGTTTAGTTGGTGGCGCAAGTATGGAAACTGCTTCATACTTAGACCTTGTTAACTTCAAAGCATAATTCGTATTTTAGCTGTTAAAAAGATTGAAAATGAATCAATAAACTATTAAAATAATGGTAAGGGTGTTATTGTATCCCCGCCAAAAAACGTTTTTAAAGGAGAGTACAAATTTATGTCAATGATTACAGATATTTATGCACGCGAAGTTCTAGATTCACGCGGTAACCCAACTGTTGAAGTTGAAGTTTACACAGAAGACGGCGCAATGGGCCGCGGAATTGTTCCTTCAGGTGCTTCAACTGGTGAACATGAAGCCGTTGAATTACGTGATGGCGACAAATCTCGTTACATGGGCTTAGGCGTTACTAAAGCTGTTGACAACGTAAACAACATTATCGTTAAAGAAATTGTTGGATATGATGTTACTGATCAAGTTGGTATTGATAAAGCTATGATCGCATTAGATGGTACACCAAACAAAGGTAAATTGGGCGCTAACGCTATTTTAGGTGTTTCAATTGCTGCTGCTCGTGCTGCTGCTGATGAATTAGAAGTTCCTTTATACAGTTACTTAGGCGGATTTAACGCACATGTCCTTCCAACTCCTATGATGAACGTTATCAATGGTGGATCACATGCTAACAACAGTGTTGATTTCCAAGAATTCATGATCATGCCTGTTGGCGCACCTTCTATCAAAGAAGCTGTACGTATGGGTTCAGAAACATTCCATAACTTACAAAAGATTTTAGCTGAAAAAGGCTACTCTACTGCTGTTGGTGATGAAGGTGGTTTCGCTCCTGATCTTAAGAACAATGAAGAACCATTTGAAATCTTAATCGAAGCAATCGAACGTGCCGGTTACAAACCTGGTAAAGATATTGCTATCGCATTTGATGCTGCTTCATCAGAATTCTACAATGCTGAAACTGGCAAATATAGATTACAATATGAAGGCGAAAATGGCCAAGATTATACTTCTGAAGAAATGGTTGAATTCCTTGAAGCAATCGTTGACAAATACCCAGTTATCTCAATTGAAGATGGCTTGGATGAAAACGATTGGGAAGGCTGGAAGATGATGACAGCTAAATTGGGCAACAAAGTTCAATTAGTTGGGGATGATTTATTTGTTACAAACACTGACTACCTTAAAAAAGGTATCGAAATGGGCGTTTCAAACTCAATCCTTATCAAAGTTAACCAAATCGGTACACTTACAGAAACAATGGAAGCTATCGAAATGGCTAAAGAAGCTGGTTATACAGCTATCGTTTCTCATCGTTCAGGTGAAACTGAAGATACAACTATCGCTGACTTAGTTGTTGCAACTAATGCTGGCCAAATCAAGACTGGTTCATTGAGCCGTGTTGATCGTATCGCTAAGTACAACCAATTAATGAGAATTGAAGATAACTTAGAAGAAACATCAGAATACAAAGGTATCCACTCATTCTACAACTTGAGTTCAGATGCTCGCGATACAATCGTTAACAAATAATTCTTTATGAATTAAGCGTTTCTGATTGAAAGAAGGTCCTACCTAATTTGATTTTAGGTGGGACCTTTTTTGTATTATAATAGGACGCACTATATTGAAAGGTAAAACTTATTGTTGTATAATTTAGATGTTGGAAATTATAGTTAGGAATGTGAGCGTGTATGAAAAAATCAGAGCGTATTACAATACAAGATGATCTAACATCAAAAGTTTATGATCTTATTTTAAACGAAGAAACGACAAATGAGGAACGTCTCTTATTAGTTGATTTTAAAAATAAAGTTGAGCGTGGGCAGTACTTCGAGAAGGCAGTCGCTGATTTAGCGGAGTCGTTGCGCTTATTGGCTGTAAGTAATTTAAAAAATAAAATAAAGTTAAGTGCTGACGTTGGTCGATTTTATATGGAAATTTCGACAACCGGTTTATTTAAAAAAAATTTAGGCTGGGGACTTATAGCTATGAGTATGATTTATCATCCTTAAGTGATCATTAGATTATGCTAGTTTTTAAGAAGAGTTATTCAATAGTTGAATAATTCTTTTTTTGTTACTAATGAGTTCAGCAAATAATTGGATTTTAGCATATACTAATAGAATGAAGAGGTGTGTATGGTTTTATGACAAAACAAGGTATCAAAGAGCGATTGAATTTAACTAATCTCATATTTATTTTAAGAGGGCTATTAATTGGGCTCGTTACAGGTATCGTTGTAAGTCTATTTAGGTTAGCTATTATTTATGTGCTTAAAGTCTTTATCTATTTTTACCAGGCAATTAATCAGAATATGTGGTTACTGTTTCCAATGATTCTTTTGAGTCTAGCTATGGTACTAGGTATTGGAACACTAATGAAGCAAGAGCCAAATATTATGGGATCCGGTATTCCGCAAGTAGAGGGCCAGCTTGCTGGTAATCTTGAAATGCGTTGGTGGTCAGTTTTATGGCGAAAATTTATCGGTGGTGTTTTAGGCATTGGATCAGGGCTATTCCTCGGCCGTGAAGGCCCATCTATTCAACTAGGTGCAGCAGTCGGACAAGGATTCGCAGAGATGACTAAACATACTGAATCGGAACGCCGCATTCTGATTGCAGGTGGTGGCGCTGCAGGTCTATCCGCAGCTTTTAATGCACCAATTGCGAGTACGCTTTTTATATTAGAGGAAGTGTATCATAATTTTTCACCGTTGATTTGGACAACAGCATTAGCTAGTTCAATTTCAGCCAATTATATTTCATTGCATTTTTTCGGTCTAAAACCGGCGCTACAAATGATGGATATTCAGACCTTATCATTGTTACAATACTGGCATTTGATTGCTTTAGGGCTTATTTTGGGCCTCCTAGGCTATCTGTATCAAAACGTATTACTTAAATCGACTGATTTATATAATATTCTACATAAAATTCCGATTTTTTATCGCTCAATTGTCCCTTTTATTTTAGTTATTCCGATTGGATTATACTTACCACAAACTTTAGGTGGCGGTAATGAGATTATTTTAAGTCTAGTTCAAAGTAAATCATTGACCGTTTTATTGGGACTCTTTCTTTTAAGATTTATCTTTTCAATGATATCCTATGGTTCTGGATTACCAGGTGGTATTTTTCTGCCTATTCTAACATTAGGCGCTATTATTGGCGCTGGGTATGCAACTGTTATGATAATGTTAGGGTTGTTACCAGCTAAATATATAACTGATTTTATTATTTTTGGAATGGCCGGGTACTTTGCTGGAATTGGTAAAGCACCTTTTACAGCTATTTTATTAGTTACGGAAATGGTGGGTAGTTTACATCACTTAATGCCACTAGCCATTATTTCATTAGTTTCATTTTTAGTTATTGATATTTTAGGCGGCGCACCTATCTACGATTCTTTACTTAAAAAATTAATTGGTCAAAATGAAATTGATTTGGGCGGTAAAAAGGACCGACTTGAGACGCCTATTTTTGCTGGATCAAATTTAGAAAATAAAAAAGTTTCAGAAGTAGTTTGGCCTGAAAATAGCTTATTAATCACGGTTAGACGTGGTGAAAAGCAATTAATTCCACATGGTGTGACGGTTTTAAAAGCAGGAGATACATTAGTTCTTTTGACTGAGCACCAAAATCGACCTAAACTTAAGACAGAAATGGATACATTATCCGGATTTGAATCACTTTAATAAAATAATAACGGTGGAAAATTAATGCAAACTGTGCTAAATTAGTATAGATATAGATTACGTAATTGGGTTAAGGAGGTAAATGATTTGACTAACATACTAACAATTTTAATTATCATCGTTTCAGTCTTAATGATTATCGCTGTTATGATGCAACCTGCAAAAACAAATAACGCTTCAGGTGCTTTATCTGGTGGCGGTGGTGGTGCTGACGATTTATTTAGCAAACAAAAACCACGTGGATTCGAAGCATTTATGCAAAAAGTAACCTTTGTCTTGGGCGTTTTATTTTTCTGTCTAGCTCTAGGACTTGTCTATTTGGCCTCAAAATAATAATAAAGAAAGCCTCCTGTGCAAACAATTGTTGCAGCAGGAGGCTTTTATTTAGAAATAAAATAAAATTAATAATAAATAAATGTAACGCAAATACGAATATGAAAACGAGGTATACATGGATAAAAAGATGCAAGAACTTATATTAAAAGAACTAAAAATTAAAGAAAATGAATCTTTCAGTGTTGAAGAATTAACAGCTGCCCTTAAATTAGAAGGCCAGGATGCGTTCAAAGAACTTGTTAAAACACTTGCTGAAATGGAACGTAAACGTGAAGTGAAAATTACATCAGAAGGCAAATTTCAAATTGCACTTCAAACACCACAATTAGTGGGTATTTTTCATGCAAATGATCGTGGATTTGGATTCGTTACGATTGATCCAGAACAACCTGATGTTTTCGTTAATCCAACACAAACAATGTCTGCCTTAAATGGTGATAGTGTTGAGATTGAGATTACAAGTGCTGCTAAACCTGGGGATGACCGTGGTCCTGAAGGTAAAGTTAATAAAATTGTTGAACATAATGTAACATCAATTGTTGGTGAATTTGAAGTTGAACCATCTGACCTTGAAAATTCAGGAATAATTGGCCATTTAGTTGTTAAAAACAAGAAATTACAACGTTATAACTTATTGGTAACAGGGGTTGGTTTACATCCAGTTGCCGGAGAAGTTATTACAGCTGATATTACTGCTTACCCAACAAGTGAAAAACCATTAGTTATTGAAACATTGGTTAAAGAAGTTGTGGGTAACAAAGACGATCCAGGTATGGATATTTTACAAGTTGTTTATCAACATGATATTCCTAGTGAATTTCCTGAAGATGTTATGGCTCAAGCTGAAGCAACTCCAGAAGTTGTGCTACCAGAAGAAAAAATTGGCCGTGTTGATTTAACGGACCAAACATTGGTAACAATTGATAGTATTGATTCTAAGGATTTAGATGATGCTGTTACTGCCTGGAAACTTGATAACGGGAACTACCATTTAGGTGTGCATATTGCTGATGTTTCGCATTATGTCCAACCAGGCACACCACTTGATCGTGAAGCATACGAACGTGGAACGAGTGTTTATTTAACTGACCGTGTTATTCCAATGTTGCCTCACAAATTATCAAATGGTATTTGTTCATTGAATCCAAAAGTTGAACGCCTTGCTATGAGTTGTGAAATGGAAATTACACCAGAAGGTTATGTTGTTAACCACAAAATCTTCCAAAGTGTGATTAAAACGACAGAACGTATGACTTACAAAGCCATTAACAAGATTCTTGAATCAGATGATGCAAAGACGAAAGCTAAATATGAAGAATTGGTCCCAATGTTTGAAACAATGGGCGAATTACACAAAATTCTTGAAAAAATGCGTAAAAAACGTGGTGCAATTAGTTTTGATGATAATGAATCTAAGATTATCGTTGATGAAGCGGGTCACCCAATTGATATTCAAATTAGAACTCGTGGAACAAGTGAACGTTTAGTTGAATCATTTATGTTAGCTGCAAATGAAACTGTTGCAGCTCATTACGATAAATTAAAAGTACCTTTTGTTTACCGTGTGCATGAAACACCTAAGAATGAAAAAGTAATGCGTTTCTTCGAAACTTTAACCAGTTTTGGTATCGTTGTTAAAGGTGATAGTAAGAATGTAACACCTAAAATGTTACAAGGTGTTTTAAAAGAAGTAGCTGGTAAACCTGAAGAATCAATGGTTTCTGTTATGTTACTTAGAAGTATGCAACAAGCTAAATATACTGATGAATCATTAGGTCACTTTGGTTTAGCTGCTACTGATTATACGCATTTTACGTCACCAATTAGACGTTACCCTGATTTGATGGTTCATCGTTTAATTCGTTTCTACGAAGAAAATGGTATTGGGGACACTCAAAAAGAAAAATATGCTGAACAATTACCTGAACTTACAACACATACATCACAAATGGAACGTCGCGCAATTGATGCCGAACGTGATACTGACGCAATGAAAAAAGCTGAATACATGGCTGATCATGTTGGTGAAACCTTTGAAGGTGTTGTTAGCTCAGTTATGAAGTTTGGTGTCTTCGTTTCATTACCAAATACTGTTGAAGGTCTTGTTCATATTAGTAATATGAAGGATGACTATTATGAATATTTAGATATGCATATGGCATTAGTAGGTAAGAGAACCAAGAGAACTTTCAGAATTGGTCAACCAATCGAAGTAAAAGTTGCTAAAGTTGATATTGAGCAAAGTGCGATTGATTTTGAAATTGTTAATCCACAAAACACACCAACTTCTGATTTACGAGGTAAAGGTGGAAACTTCAAACGTCCAGGTAATGGTCGTCCAGGAGACAAGAAACCTTATAACCGTAATGGTAAACCAGCTGCTGGAAATAGTAATGGAAAGAAACCATTCTACAAATCAGCTAATAAAAACACAGCACCAAGAAAAAATAATACACGTCAAAAATAATATCGGGGGGATTAAGATTGCGAAAAGAAAAGTCATCTTTTGATAAACCCTTAGCCCAGAATAAAAAAGCAAGACACAGTTATAACATTGAAGATACGGTTGAGGCTGGTGTCGTTTTAACAGGTACTGAGATTAAATCCGTTCGAAATAGTCGTATTAATCTAAAAGATGGATTTGCGCAAATTAGAAATGGTGAAGCTTGGCTGATGAATGTTCATATTTCAACGTATGATCAAGGAAATCAATTCAATCATGATCCACTTCGAAATCGTAAATTATTATTGCATAGAAAACAAATAGCTCAATTTGATGAAGCAACTAAAAATAAGGGTGTTACAATTGTCCCTTTGAAAGTGTACATTAAAAACGGCTTTGCAAAAGTACTAATCGGTGTTGCAAAAGGGAAGAATGATTACGATAAACGTGAAACAATTAAACGTCGAGATCAGGAACGCCAAATTCAACGCGTACTTAAAAATTACTAATAAAAAAGGAAGCAACCAATTTTGAAATTGGTTGCTTCCTTTTTAGTTATTAAGCTTGTTTGTAAAGACCAGCAATTTGATCTTGAACATCTTTATTTTCTAAGAATTCATCATAAGTAGTATCTGCTCGATCAACAAGACCGTTTGGTGTTACTTCGATGATACGGTTAGCGATTGTTTGAATGAACTCACGATCATGAGAGCCGAATAATAGAGCACTCTTATAATTTGAAAGACCTTCATTCAATGAAGTAATTGATTCCAAATCTAAATGGTTAGTAGGATCATCAAGTAAAAGAACGTTGTTTCTTGTTAACATCATTTTTGATAACATACAACGAACTTTTTCTCCACCGGATAAGACGCCAACTTCTTTATCGACTTCTTCACCAGAAAATAACATACGACCTAAGAATCCACGCAAGAAAGTGTTATCACTTTCTGCTTTAGAAGCAAATTGACGTAACCAATCGATAATTGTTAAATGTTCATCAGCGAATTGGTCGTTATTATCTTTAGCAAGGTAAGCTTGTGATGTTGTTACACCCCATTGAACTGTACCTGTATCTGGTTCTAATTCACCAGAAAGAATTCTAATTAATGTTGTAACAGCAATATCAGTTTCACTTGTAAAGGCTGTTTTATCATCTTTGCCTAAACTAAATGAGATATTATCTAAAACTTTTACGCCATCAATTGTTTTTGAAACGCCACTAACTGATAATAAATCATTACCAATTTCACGGTCGATTTCAAAGTTAATGAATGGGTAGCGACGTGATGAAGGTTGAATATCATCAAGTGTGATTTTTTCAAGCATTTTCTTACGAGAAGTTGCTTGTTTAGATTTAGAAGCGTTAGCACTGAATCGTGCAACGAAATCTTGTAATTCTTTGATTTTAGCTTCTTTTTTATCGTTAGAATCATTTGCAAGTTTTGAAGCTAAGGCACTTGATTCCATCCAGAAGTCGTAATTACCAACGAATAATTTGATTTTACCAAAATCAACATCACACATGTGGGTGCAGACATTATTTAAGAAATGTCTATCATGAGAAACAACAATAACGGTATTTGAGAAGTTAATTAAGAAATCTTCTAACCAGTTAATTGATTTGATGTCTAACCCATTAGTAGGTTCATCAAGTAAGAGAACATCAGGATTACCAAAAAGTGCTTGTGCA
The DNA here is from genome assembly GCF_056782155.1 of Dellaglioa sp. CoH-55-MRSF-9. The sequence goes on from NZ_JBXAYG010000003.1 coordinate 256,782, forward strand.
AGCAAAATCTTAACTTTTTGACTTTCTGTTAGTTCGCTCATCTTTTTATTTTGCATATCTTCAGCGAAGCCTAAGCCTTGTAAAAGAGTTGAAGCTTCTGATTCAGCTTCCCAACCATTCATTTCAGCAAAGTCAGATTCTAGTTCAGCAACTTTGATACCATCTTCATCAGAAAAATCAGCTTTTGCATAAATAGCATCTTTTGCTTCCATAACAGCATAGAGTTCTTTGTAACCCATAATGACTGTTTCAAGAACAGTATATTCTTCGAAGCCATAATGATTTTGTTGTAGCATTGTCATACGTTCATTTGGATCTAATGAAATTTTACCTGTACTTGGTGTTATTTCACCAGATAAAATCTTTAAAAATGTTGATTTACCAGCGCCATTAGCACCGATTAGTCCGTAACAATTACCAGGCGTGAATTTTAAATTAACGTCATCGTATAACTTACGGTCTGAAAAACTTAAACTTACATTACTTACAGTTATCATTTAATACCCTCACTATTCGTTTGTATAATCTACATATCATAGCATATTTCAGGCTCAAAATGAAACGGTTTTGAAAATGAACTCAAATAAAATGATTATTTCTGAAAATGAGGGTACGTTAGTCATAGAGTTGTAATATGAGTGATGTTTTGTAATATGCCTGACACATGTCTGACTTGTCGGTTCGATATACTCTAGAAATGGGTAATAAAGTTATTTACAAAAAGGAGTATTATTTTGAAAATTAGAAATATTATTGGTTTTACGGCAGTTATACTTTGCTTATTAGGTGGTTCGGTTTCTGTTAGTGCAACATCTATCAGTGATTTAAAAAAACAAGAATCAGCTGCACAAGAGAAAGTAACAACTGCTAATTCAAAAATTTCAAAGTCATTAACGAGTATTAATGATGAGTATGCAAAAATTGATAAATTAAATCAAGAAATTTCTGATAAAGAAAAGAAAATTGGTTCACAAGATAAATCAATTGGTAATGAACAAAAACAATTAGATACACGTATTGAAAATGCTAAAGATAGATTAAGAAGTCTACAAGTTAATGATTCAAGTAGTAAAATGGTAACGGCTATTCTTGAAGCAAAGAATGCTGGTGATTTTATTAGCCGTGTTTACGCAGTTTCTGTTTTACAATCTGCTGATAACAAAACGATGAAAGATGTTGCGTCTAATATCAAAACCATGGAAGATGCTAAAGCGCATTTGGAATCTGAACAAAAATCATTGAAATTAAAACAATCTGAAACAAAACAAGAAACAAAAGAAATGAATAAACAATTAGCAGCGTTAAAAGATACTTTAGGTGACGCAAAGAAAGATTTAGCCAAAGTAACAAAGGCTAAAGATGCTGAGTTATCAAAAAAAGCAAGAGAAGCAAAGGCTAAAGCTGATGCTAAGGCAGCAGCAGCTGCTAAAAAAGAAGCAGCTAAAAAGGCTGAAAGTGATGATTCATCAGATAAAAAAGGAAGTACTGACCAAAAAGCAAGCAACGATACTTCTGGCAAATCAACTAAGAAAACGTTACAAATGGTCGCAACGGCTTATTCAACAAATGCACCAGGGATGGGAACTCATGGATCATATGGGTTAAGTTTGTTAACTAATCCACAACAAATTGCTGTGGATCCTTCAGTTATTCCGCTAGGAACTGTTGTCTGGGTATCTGGTTATGGTGTTGCGATTGCTGGCGATACAGGTTCAGCAATTAAAGGAAACCGAATTGATGTGCATTTTATCTCAAATGCAAGATGTTACACATGGGGTAAAAAGACAGTTACTGTAAAAGTTTTAGAATAAAGATATGAAAAAAGGTCTGCTAAATTTATTTTTAGCAGACCTTTTTATTTATTTAAATATCTTTTTGCATATGATGATAGTCATGACCACTAATAATCATGTTACCAACAGTTTTAAAGCCCATTTTTGTGTATAACTTTTCTGCTTTAGGATTTGCAAAGTCGACGTTTAAGCCAATCTTTGTTTTTCCAGCTGCACGGGCAATCTCGGGAAGAGACTCTAGAAGTTTTGTGCCGATGCCTTGTCCTTGGAAATCTGGTGAAACAGCAAGGGTATCAAGGTACCATTCATTTGGATAAACTTCTGAGTCTGGAAAGAGTTCAGTTGTTTCAGGTAAACCAATTTGTGGGAAAAATTGATTCATAGCAAGATCAAGATGGTCTTCATCTTCATCCGGATAACCAAATGCTATCCCAGCAACCTTACCATCAATATCGGCAATTTGAACACGACCGTAGCTGTAACGGTAGTCTTCTGTTTCAAATGCAAGCTCTAGCACTTTGAATAGGTCGGGTAATGGAATTTCTTGAAGAATAGGAATTTCCATATCTTCTAAAATAATATTCACTAAAGGAACGACCTCGTGTGCATCTTTTTTTGTTGCTCTTCTAATAATCATATAAACCATCCTTTCCTGAATATCTCTAGTGTATAGGGTACTTAAATAATTGTCAAAACAACTAAATTGCTTGCTAAGTGTAGATATGTTATATTATGTTACATCAAAATGTTTTGGGGAGGATATTATGAAAAAATGGCAGTCAATGATCATGTCAATCATGGTCGCATGTGTATTTTTATTATTTTTACATAGTAATCAAGTAAATGCAGCAGAAAAGACGTATACAATCGGGACTGATGTAACTTATGCACCATTTGAATATCAAGCAGAAGATGGTAAATCATATGTTGGTATTGATATGGATATAATGCGAGCCATTGCTAAAGAGGAAGGATTTAAAGTTGATATTAAAGCCTTAGGGTTTAATGCAGCGGTTCAAGCATTAGATGCTAACCAAATTGATGGGGTTATGGCTGGTATGATGATAACTCCAGAACGTCGTGTTAAATTTGATTTCTCAGATAGTTATTATGAAGCTGGGGTAGCTATGGCTGTTGGTAAAAACAGTTCAATTAAATCTTTGGATGATTTAAGAGGGAAAAAGGTAGCGATTAAAGTTGGTACAGCTGCCGGAGAATTCGTAAACTCAATTAAAAAACAATATAATATTACAACAACAACTTTTGATGATTCAAGTAACATGTATGACGATGTTGTGACAGGAAATTCCGATGCGACTTTTGATGATAAACCAGTTTTAGCATATGGTGTTAAGAATGGTATTGAAATGAAAGTAGTTGGTAAAACATATGAAAAAGGTGAATATGGATTCGCCGTTAAAAAAGGGCAAAATAAAGAATTAATAACAAAATTTAATGCCGGGCTAAAGAAACTTAAAGCTAACGGTGAATATAAAAAGATTGTTGATAAGTACACTGGAACGAACGCAAAAAATGCTAACTCTAAAAATTCTCGAACAATTTTAGGTTTATTGAAAACAAATAGTGGCTCATTATTAGAAGGATTTAAACAAACAATGTTATTAACAATTGTGGCTATTGTTTGTGCAACAGTTTTAGGGATTATTTTAGGTATGATGGGTGTTGCGCCAAATAAATGGCTTAATGGGCTTTCAAGTACATTAATTTACATTTTCCGTGGCCTACCGCTAATTGTATTGGCCTTCTTTATCTACATTGGTATTCCTAATTTAACCGGGAGCAAGATTCCAGCATTTGTGGCAGGTATTATAACCTTAACGTTAAATGAAGGTGCGTATACAGCGGCCTTTGTTAAAGGTGGGATTAAGGCTGTTGATAATGGCCAAATGGAAGCTGCTCGTAGTCTAGGATTACCTTATGGAAAAGCAATGATGAAAGTCATTATGCCACAAGGAATTAAGATTATGATTCCATCATTTATTAATCAATTTATTATTACGTTGAAAGATACGTCAATTTTATCTGTTATCGGTATTTTAGAATTAACGCAAACAGGTAAGATTATAATCGCAAGAAACCTTGAAGGATTCAAGATGTGGTTGATTATCGCGGTGATTTATCTCGTTATCATAACGTTATTAACGTGGTTATCTAATTTAGTCGAAAGGAAGATTAAATAATGGCAGCTAAAATTCAAGTTAAAAATTTGAAAAAAAACTATGGTTCAAATGAAGTTTTGAAGGGGTTAGATATTTCAGTTGCAGAAAAAGAAGTTGTCTGCATGATTGGACCTTCCGGTTCTGGGAAAAGTACCTTTTTACGTTGTTTAAATAAATTAGAAGATTTAACTTCCGGTTCAATTATTATTGAGGGGCATGATATAAGTGATCCAAAAACTGATTTAAATGTTGTTCGTCAAAATATTGGCATGGTATTTCAACATTTTAATTTGTTTCCACATTTAACCGTTCTTGAAAATATTATTTTAGCGCCTGTTGAATTAAAAAAAGAAACAAAAGAAGAAGCAACTAAGGAAGCAAAACGTCTTTTATCCCAAGTTGGTTTGAGTGATAAAGCAGATGCTGCACCTGCTTCGTTATCTGGTGGTCAAAAACAACGTGTCGCAATCGCACGCGCACTTGCAATGAAACCAGATATTATGTTATTTGATGAACCAACGTCTGCACTTGATCCAGAAATGGTTGGGGATGTTTTAGATGTTATGAAACAACTTGCGAGGGATGGTATGACAATGGTTGTTGTCACACATGAAATGGGTTTTGCTAAAGAAGTGGCTGATCGTGTGGTCTTTATGGCTGATGGTTACATTTTAGAAAGTAGTACACCAGATGAAATATTTAGTAATCCGCAAAATGATAGAACAAAAGATTTCTTAAACAAAGTTTTAAATGCATAAAAAGTGCAAACTAATTAAATCTTTCGGCCTTTCATTAATTTTTGGTGGGGCAAGCATTGTAAAAGGTCCTAATCACTTCGCGTGGTGGTTAGGATTTTTTATGTATAGTTACTAAAAATTAGGATGTTTACGATGATTTGAATTGAAAAAAGCTTTTTAGCAAAGGAGAAAAGTAAAATTATGAAAGCAATTGTTGTTAATGAAGCAGGAGGAACAGATAAGCTTATTTACCAAGAGGTAAATTTACCTAAAATAAAAGCTAACTGGTCCTTAATTAAAATAAAAGGGTTTGGTATCAATAGATCGGAGATTTTTACGAGAGAGGGAAAATCGCCAACTGTTTTGTTTCCTAGGGTTTTAGGCATTGAATGTGTGGGTGTTGTTGAAGAAACGAGCGATCCTGAAAGATTACCTATAGGGAAAAAAGTTATTTCCATTATGGGAGAAATGGGACGCGCATTTGATGGCAGCTATGCTGAATATGTAGCATTACCAAATAACCAAATATATCCAATAACAACAAATATATCTTGGAAAGAACTTGCGACTATTCCTGAAACGTACTATACAGCATTTGGTTCAATGAAAAACTTAAAAATTACAAAAAAAGATAAAATTTTAGTTAGAGGCGCCACAAGTGGAGTAGGTATTTCATTTCTTAAATTGTTGAAGGCCAGATATCCTGATATTGTAATTGATGGTACTAGTCGGAGCCAAGCAAAAAATGAGCAATTATTGTCCGCTGGTTTTAATGATGTAATAATAGATAAGACTGGTGTATTAGAGACTGAAAAGAAGTATGACAAAATTTTAGAATTAATTGGCCCTGCCACTATAAAAGATAGTTTTCAACATTTAAACGAAGGAGGCATTTTATGTAGTACGGGACAATTAGGAGGTAAATGGTTTTTAGAAGAATTTGATCCGATTATAGATATCGAGAAAAATAGTTACCTCACTAGTTTTTACTCTGACAATGTCAGTCAGGATAAATTGAATGATCTGTTGGACTACATTTCAAAATATGATGTTGATGTGAAACCAGAAAAAAACTTCAAACTAAGTGAAGTTCCTTTAGCGCATGCTTACTTACAAAATCAGGATAGTTTTGGGAAAGTAATCGTGTTACTAACAACTGAATAAAGATAAGTACCAAATTGGTTAGCGACGTATTATGGGTTTCATAATTGATAGTTGGAGAGTAACAGGGCTGATTGATTACGTAACAAAAGTCTTATGGCTTTTGTTTTTTTCGTTGTAAAAAAACTGTTATTGGTAATAGTTTTTAAACTACTATCAACAACAGTTTTTATAGACTTATTTTTTCTAATTAATTACACTTTTTAGTCTCAATCGATTTATTTTTCAGCTAACTGTTCAAGAATAGCTAAGCCAACACCATCTTCAGAATTTGTTTTTGCTGAATGATTGGCAATACGTTTTACCTCGTCGTGGCCATTTTCCATGGCGTAACTGACGCCTGCAACTTTTAACATAGAAACATCATTTAAGTTATCTCCAATTGCCATGACATCTGACATTGGGATATTAAGTTCTTTAGCGAAAGCTTGGAGTGCAATCCCTTTTTGGGCATTTACGTTGTTAATTTCAAGGTTAGTAGGTGCAGAAGAGGTAACAACAAGTGAGTCTTCTTCTTCAATTTTTGCTTTTAAAGGGAGTAATTCTTCTTGACCATCCATACTGAAAACAATTAATTTAAAAATATCAATTTTTGAATCATCGATGACTGTTTGGTAATCATCAACGTAATTGATATTCATTAATTCAAGACGAGCTGCAGCTAATGAAACAGCCATTTTAAATGGTGTATCTGGATTTGTATCAGAGATTAGACGCGCTACATTTTGAATACGGTTTGCACGATTATCAGAATAAACACCGTTTGAGGTTGTCATTTCAAAGTAAAAATTTTCTTTTTTGAATGTTTGAACTAAAGTTTGAACGACTTTTTTTGAAATAGGTGTTGTACTAAGTGTTTTACCATTTCCATCTAAAACTTCTGCGCCGTTAAATGTAATCATTGGACTATTGAACCCGGCTGCTGTAATTAAAGGTTTAACTTCAGTATAGCCACGGCCAGTAGAAACGATAAAGTGGACTCCTAATGCTTGTGCTTGTTTAATCGCATCGGCGTTTTTTTCTGAAATCACCATTTGATCATTTAGTAAAGTACCATCCATATCTGATGCAATAATTTTTATCATAAATTCAACACTCCTCTAATCTTATTTACTGGTTTCATTTTAACATGAAACCGCTCGATATTTTAATCAAATCATTTATTTTTGTATTCACTAATATGGTAAACTTAATCTGTGAGGTGTTAGACAATGAATATTAATGTCGATAATGATTGGCAACCCATTTTGACCGAAGAGCTTGCAAAATCTAAATATGCTGATTTAGAAACGTTTATTGATAATGAATATCAAAATGAGACGATTTATCCGGAAAAAAATCGCATTTTTGAAAGCTTTGAACTGACCCCATTTTCTGACGTTAGAGTTTGTTTATTGGGACAGGATCCTTATCATGAAAAGCATCAAGCTCATGGGTTGAGTTTTTCTGTTTTACCAGGAGAAAAAATTCCACCTTCTTTACGGAATATGTATAAAGAATTGGAAACAGATTTAGGAATTCCACCAGCTAATCATGGCTATTTGAAGAGTTGGGCGGAGCAAGGTGTTTTGATGTTAAATTCAGTCTTAACTGTAAGAGATGGCGCCGCTAATTCTCATCGTAATCATGGATGGGAATTATTAACAGATGGTGTGATTGAACGATTATCCGAATCTTCACAGACAATTATTTTTGTTTTATGGGGGAAGACAGCCCAAGATAAGATTAAATTAATTGATACAGATCACAATATTGTGATAACATCACCTCATCCAAGTCCGTTATCTGCTTACCGCGGTTTTTTTGGATCGAAACCATTTTCACAAATAAATCAAAATTTAATAAGTCAGGGATTGCCACCGATTAACTGGCAATTACCCAGTAACACTTAATTAGGAGGAAATGATATGTCATTATTTGAAAGTTTGAAAAGCAAAATTGAAAGTAAAAAAATTAAAATAGTTTTTCCTGAAGGGGAAGAAGAACGTATTCTAAGAGCAGCCGTTAAATTAGCAGAAGATAATTTGGCAGAACCTATTTTATTGGGGGATGTTGCAAAAATGAAAGAGTTAGCCACAAAGCTCGATTTAACTCTTGATGGTATCGGTGTAGAATTACTTGATCCTAAACAATATTCTGAAACAGATTTTAATGAGATGAAAACGGCCTTTGTTGAACGACGTAAGGGTAAAAATACACCTGAACAAGCTGAAGAAATGTTACGCGATGTTAATTATTTCGGTACAATGCTCGTTTACATGGGATTAGCTGAAGGGATGGTTTCTGGAGCTGTTCACGCTACTGGAGATACCGTTCGACCTGCATTACAAATTATTAAAACGAAACCAGGCGTGAGTCGGACAAGTGGTGCCTTTATTATGACCAGAAATAATGATACAGAAAAGTATTTATTTTCTGATGCTGCGATCAGTATTAATCCAACTGCTCAAGAATTAGCAGAAATGGCAATTGCAAGCATTCAGACGGCTCGTCTCTTTGATATTGATCCCAAAGTAGCAATGCTTAGTTTTTCAACTAAAGGTTCAGCTAAAGCACCAGAGGTATCAAAGGTAGCAGAAGCAACTGAAATTGCACAAAAACTAGCACCAAATGAAGCGATTGACGGCGAATTACAATTTGATGCTGCTTTTGTACCGAGTGTTGGTGAACAAAAAGCACCTGGATCAAAGGTTGCAGGACAAGCAAATGTTTTCATTTTCCCTGAATTACAATCTGGAAATATTGGCTACAAAATTGCACAACGTTTAGGTGGATTTGAAGCTATCGGACCTATCCTACAAGGATTAAACCAACCGGTTTCAGATTTATCTCGTGGTGCTAACGTAGAAGAAATTTACAAGGTTGGTATTATTACAGCTGCGCAAAGTTTAGAATGAAATGGTGAAATAATTAATGAATATTGAAGTCAGTTCTGTAGAAGAAACACAAGAAATTGCCGAAAAAATTGGACAGCTTGTTGAACCTAATATGATTTTGTTATTGGATGGTGATTTAGGCGCAGGAAAGACAACTTTTGCTAAAGGCTTAGCCGTTGGGTTAGGGATCAAGCGGAACGTTAAAAGTCCAACATTTCCAATTGTGAGAGAATATCGTGAGGGCCGTTTGCCGTTATTTCATATGGATGTTTACCGACTTGAAGGGATGGGCGGCGCAGATTTAGGGTTAGATGAATATTTTAATTCTGATGGTGTGAGTGTTGTTGAATGGTCTGAATTTATTCAGGATGAATTACCAAATGATTGGTTAAAAATTACATTATTGAAAGATGATCATGATGATAATTTACGTACTATCGAATTAGAAAGTAATGGATTACAATATGATAATATGTTGGCCCATTTCAACTAAAAAAACAAGTTAGCTGATAGCCTCTAAATGGGGGTATCAGCTAACTTGTTTTTATTTAACCAATTTTTCGATTTCTGGTTTCATCTTTAAAGGATTAGTCTTAGGTGCATAACGTTTAACAACTTGTCCATCACGATTAACTAAAAATTTAGTGAAGTTCCATTTAATTGAGCTACCCAACACGCCTTGCGTTTCATCAGTCAGGTATTTAAATAGTGGTAACGCATCTTCTCCATTTACATTTTGAATGGTATGCATTGGAAAACTAACGCCATATGTCATACGACAGGTAGCTGCTGCTTGCGCATCATTATCGACTTCTTGATGGAATTGATTCGATGGAAACCCAAGTACCACTAATCCTTGGTCTTGATAATCCTCATATAATTCTTCTAATTGTTTAAATTGTGGCGCAAAACCACATTTAGTGGCTGTATTAACAATTAATAAAGGGTGATCCTTGTACTTTTCTAATGAATAAGTTTCACCATTTTCTAGTGTAACCTGATAATCATAAATTGACATTGTAATTTCCCCCAATTTGGTTTGATTACGGTCATCATATAACAGTTTAAACAGTAGCCCTATTAATGTGCTTAAATTTGATTATGCTGGCTTCACAAATGGTTTTAAAATTTCTTGTCCAAATTCGTGTTCTTGATAGAGTAAGATATTGGCACAAGCAACGGAATCATCTAAGGCATTGTGATGATTTGTTAACGTGATTCCCAATTCATCACAAACCGTATTTAATTTATGATTTGGAAATTCTGGGAATAATTTACGACTTGTTCTAACCGTATCTAACAATAAAAATTGGGGTGTCTCTAATCCATAATAACCCAATGTATTATGCAAAATACTGTTATCAAAGGGGGCATTATGTGCCACGATTAAACTATTGTTCTGGAAAAGTGGCGAAATATGTGACCATAGTTCTGGAAACTTTGGTGCAAATTCAACGTCTTCTTCGTGAATACCATGAATTTGAACATTACGCCAATTAAAAGGTGTTTCCGGTTTAATAAGTGAATAAAATTCATCAACGATTTGATTATTTCGAACAACTGTTAAAGCAATTGAACAGGCGCTATGACGCTGATTATTAGCAGTTTCAAAATCCATTGTAACAAAATTCATAATTAACTCCTTTTTAATTCGATATGACTGATAAGGTTATTAAAATACTCGGTCTAATAATGTTAATAAAGTATAACAGTTAGGTTATACAATTAAAAGTCGCTTGTTTGTGCGTTAAAATAGAAAAATAAACATTGAACGTGTTAAACTAGAAGGAATTGCTAAATGTTGAAAGGAATCGAATAAATAATGATAATTGACACTTTTGTAGAACTATTTCCATCTATTAAAATTTTAAAAAATGAACCACTTGCTAAATATACAAATACTGAAACGGGAGGGATGGCTGATCTTTTAGCTTTTCCTGATGCAGTGTCAGATGTTAAAATTTTGGTGAATACAGCCAATGAAAATGGTATTCCTTTAACTGTTTTAGGAAATTCGAGTAATCTAGTTGTGAAAGATGGCGGTATTCGTGGACTTGTAATCATTTTAACGGATATGGATAAAATTGCTGTATCTGGGACGAAAATTATAGCGCAAGCTGGTGCCTCACTTATTGAGACAACAGAAGAAGCTTACCAAGCTGGCTTGACTAATTTTGAATTTGCTGCTGGGATTCCTGGGAGTGTTGGTGGTGCCGTATTTATGAATGCTGGTGCATATGATGGTGATATCAGCCAGGTATTGAGTGAAGTTAGTGTTATTACACGTACTGGTTATGTGAAAACACTAGTTAACGAAGAAATGAACTTTGACTATCGTCATAGTCAAATTCAAGATGATAATGACATCATATTAGAAGCAACCTTTGTATTAAAAGAAGGTAATAAATATGATATCCGTGAAAAAATGGATGAGTTTAACTTTTTACGTGCATCTAAACAACCTTTAGAGTACCCATCATGTGGAAGTGTTTTTAAGCGACCTGATGGACACTATACTGGTGTACTAGTTCACGAAGCTGGGTTACAAGGCTACCAAATTGGTGGCGCACAAGTATCAAAGAAACATGCCGGGTTTATTGTTAATGTAGACGGCGCTACTGCAACAGATTATATGGATGTTATTAAGCATGTTCAAAACGTTGTGTGGGAAAAATTTAAGGTTAGATTAGAAACGGAAGTTAGAATTATCGGAGAAGACTAAAGTAGAAAGGAAGATGGTAAATGCCGCTACTTGAATCGGTTATTGTTTTAGCTGCACTTGTTTTACTATCAAATGTTATCAGTCATTATCTGGTTTCAATACCCGTTGGATTGATCCAGATAGCATTAGGCTTTGTCGTTGCCTTAATTTTTAAAGTCTCAATTGAGTTAGAAACAGATTGGTTCTTATTACTCTTTATTGCGCCACTATTATTTAATGATGGTCGAAAATTTCCAAAACGTGAATTGTGGAAATTAAGAGGTTCCATTTTTGCGAATGCCATATTATTGGTTTTCTTAACAACTGTGGTAGTTGGATTTTTCATTCATCTTTTGATTCCAAAAATGCCATTAGCAGTTGGATTCGCACTGGCAGCTATTTTGTCACCAACGGATCCAGTTGCTGTGCAATCGATTGCTGAAAAAGCAAAATTACCAAGTAATATTTTAAATTTGGTTAGTGGTGAAAGTTTAATTAATGACGCAAGTGGATTAATTGCCTTTAAATACGCGATTGCTGCTGCGGTTACTGGCTATTTTTCATTTGGACAGGCGCTTGGTGATTTTACGTATATTGCGATTGTTGGTTTTATCTCGGGAGCAGTGTTAATGTTGCTGATTTCAACAATACGAGATTTTTTAATGAGGCAAGGGATTAATGATGTTGTTTTTAATACGATATTACAAATTTTAACACCTTTCATCATTTTTCTTTTTACGGAAGAATTTTTGCATGCATCAGGTGTTATTTCGGTAGTTGTCGCTGGCGTTATCTCTAGTATGCGTAAGAATACTTTCGCGACGTACTTACCTGAAATTAAGTTAGTAACTGAAAAAACCTGGGAAATTGTGGTTTATCTCCTGAATGGATTTGTGTTTATTATTCTTGGAATTGAATTACCAATTGCGATGTCAAAGACATTAGAAGATAACAATAGTAGTACTCTTTCGGCTATTATTGATGTTTTTGTCGTCTGGCTCTTTTTAGTCGTGATTCGTGTTGTTTGGACGTATATTAATATGTTATTAATTTCTAAGAAAAATAAATCAAAAAATAAGGCAAAGCCAAGTTGGCGTATTGCGTTAATATCAGGATTTTCAGGTGTTCGTGGTGCAATTACAATGGCTGGTGTGTTAACAGTCCCAACGATAATAAAAACAGGTGCTGCTTTTCCAGAGCGTTCATTAATGTTATTTATTGCTGGTGGCGTGATTATTTTAAGTTTAGTAGCCGCAATTTTGATATTACCTCTTTTAACTAAAGAAAAAGGAATAATGAAAACCAGTAATGAGGTTCCTGATGCTACTTTAGTTGAAGATGAGGATGCTATCATAACTAGTGATAGCGGAGATACGCAGTTCAATGAAAAGCAAGCTCGTATTTATATTATGCGAGTTGCTATTAGTCGCTTGGAATCTGAACGACGAGAATCTAATCAAAAAGTTGCCTATGAATTAATTTTAGAATATCAATTTATGATTCGTCGACTTGAGTTTTCTGATCAGGATGATGAACGATTACGCCAAATTGTTGAGGAAGAAGCAGACATTAGGCGAATTGCTTTAGATGGAGAACTCGAAGCGTTAGATAAAATGAGATTAAAGCAGGCTATTAGTAATAAAAACTATTCAATTATTAGTAAGAAAATTATGAAACAAAAAGCGAAATTAGGTCAAATTAATAATCGGAAAATCTCATTTGTAACGGTTAGAAATATTAATCATGCCTTTGTTCAATTAGGTAAGGTTGTGAGACGGACACTCTATTCTGAAAAAGAATTAAAAATGGTTTATGAACGACGAAATATAGAAAAAGCTTTAGCAAAAGCAGCTATTAAAGCACTATCAACGTATGTTAAAAAATCTGATGATGGCAATCAACAATTTAAGCAGCAAGCTATGTATCATTTGATTGTTTATTATCGTAATCGTATCGAAACATTAAAACGGACCAAAAATATTAATCAAGCCGAATCTGAGGAACAAAGTTACCAACTTAGATTAAAGGCTATTGCGGCTGAACGTTCTGCGATGCAGGAATTGATGGAACGAGGCTATATTACATGGTCATTAGCGTCAAGTTTACGTGAATATATTAATTATTCTGAAAATGTTATTATGCTTTCTGAAGAGGACTAAAAAATAGGTGTAACTCGCAATTTATATGCGAGTTACACCTATTTTATTGTTTTTCTATAGACTTCTAAGCAAATGATAATAACTAGTTGGACTATTGTTAGTAAAACGACAAAAGCTAACATTTTAATTGTCCACATATCGGCAATCAATTTTAATGTTAATTTTGGTGATGTTAGTAGGTAAACAGTGTGTAATCTTAAAAAACGACCAATATAGACACCGACAGATGACAAAATAGTTAGGCCAAATATAACGACATAACGAAAATAATAAGGTGTTAAGTGTAGTCGTTCTTTAATTTGGTCGGCAATTTGAGAAAATCCAACGAGTGCAAGTAACGTACATGATAAGGTACTTACCAACAAATAAGTATAGTTTAGCCACATATGAATATCTAATTTAATTAATCCTGTCATTATGTCATAGGGATGCAGTAAGCTTAAATGAAAAATATCAGTTAATAGGTAAGGCGCGTTCGGATAAAAGAATAGCCAAGCTGCTGTTAACAGCCAAAAATAAGTATTTGATAATTTATCTTTGATGTGAAAAGCTAATTCAATTGGCAGATAACCTAAAAATGTATTTAAGAGTAAAAAATTAAAAGGTGATTGTTGGTTGTAAACGAATAAGTAAATAATAATTAAGTAACATATAAAAAATAATCTGATACCGTGCTTTACATTTGTATTTATCATAATGGTCATCCTTTTCTATAGTAACTTCAGTGTAGCAAAAAATGAGATGAAATCAAATTAATAATCCGGTAGATAATAGAAAATATGGCGGGATGAGGAAACAAATCTAACAACGTGGTATAATAAAACGGTTAATAAAATAGAGGAGGCCGAGTGATGTCCATTAACTGGGGTGGTCTTGTAACGTGGGGGCATATGGTCAATATACTAGATATTATCGTTGTCTGGTTTGTTGTTTATGAACTCATGGTACTTTTACGAGGAACAAAAGCGGTTCAACTTTTTAGAGGAATCATAATTATTGTTGTGATTAAGCTAATTAGTGTGGTCGTTGGGCTACAAACTGTATCTTGGATTATGGATCAAGTTATCAATTGGGGTGTTATCGCCATGGTTGTTATTTTCCAACCGGAAATAAGACGTGGATTGGAACATCTTGGTCGTGGATCATTTTTTTCAAGAGGTAAACAGAAAAACAAAGACGAAGAACATATGATTGCTGGACTAGACTCAGCTATTCAATATATGTCAAAACGTCGAATTGGGGCATTAATTACTATCCAAATGAACACTGGATTGGAAGATTATATTGAAACCGGAATTGCATTAGATGCTGAAATTACGGGTGCATTATTAATCAATATTTTCATTCCCAATACACCATTGCATGATGGCGCGGTAATTATTAAAGATAATAAAATAGCTGTTGCGGCGGCTTACTTACCATTATCTGAAAGTAACTTAATTCCAAAAGAATTAGGAACTCGGCATCGTGCTGCAGTAGGTATCAGTGAAGTAACCGACGCAATTACGATTGTTGTGTCAGAAGAAACAGGTTCAGTGACAATTACGCGAAATAACGAACTTATTCGTGATTTATCACAAGAAGATTACCTTAAATTATTGAATACTGAATTAATTAAAGATGATGAACCTAAAAAGAACAACCCTTTCTGGGAATTTTTTGAACATTTCGGGCGTAAGGGGGATAAAAAATGAATCTAAATAAATTTTTTAATAGTCGCTCATTTTTTATTGGAACCTCTTTAATTTTAGCAATTTTATTATTTGTTTATGTTAATTATGATCAGTTAGCAAATACAAATAATTTTTCCGATTCAAAAACAACGAGTCTAGTTGCAAATGAATCAAAAACGATTGAGGCTGGCCTACAAATTACGGCCGATAGTGATAAATACTTTATTACTGGATATCCTAAAAATGTAAAATTAACATTGGACGGTCCTGGCGCTTTAATTACAACAACTGTGAATACACAAAACTTTAGAGTGTTTGCTGATTTAAAGGGTTTAAATCCTGGAAAACATGTTGTTAAGTTACAAGCAGAAGGATTAAACAAAGAAATTAGTTATAAAATTAGTCCCGCTACAATTTCTGTTAATATACAAAAACGTAAGACAACGACATTCCCTATTCAGGTGAAATTTAATGAACGTCGTTTAGCGCAAGGGTATAAGAGTGGGACGCCTGTTTTAGATAATAATACGATTTCTGCATCCGGTGCGGAAGGCGATGTGAATGCTATTTCAGAAGTGGTTGCACAAGTAAATGTCAGCAGCAATCAGATCAAGTCAACAATTTCACAAGAAGTCTTACTTGAGGCCTTAGATGTAAATGGTAAAACTTTAAATGTCGTCATGACCCCATCAACAGTCGGTGTTACAATACCGGTTGAGAGTACTAAAACCACTAAAAAATTACCTTTGAATTTTGTTTCAAGTGGAACTGGCGTATCTGGGAAGACGTATAAGTTTTCAAGTGATACAAAACAAGTAACGGTAACGGGTACAGAATCAACCTTAAGCAAATTAAGTAAACTTGATGTTGTGGTACCAATTAATAAGATTAGTGATTCCGTTACGAAAACAATTAGTATCGATTTGGATAAGAATAATTTAATTTCATCAAATCCAGAATCTGTTAAAGTAAAAATTAGTGCTTCTGGTGGAACCGCAGCATCAAAAACTGAAAGTAGTGAAACAACAACTGATCAGACATCGACGAGCTCTGAAACCAGTTCAGAAAGTAGTGAAAGTGCTACTTCGTCTTCATCGACAAGTTCTGATAGTTCAAGTAGTTCAAGTGAATCAACGAACGCATTAAATTAATTAATTAGTGAGGAGAAAATAATGAAATATTTTGGTACAGATGGTGTTAGAGGAATTGCAAATAAAGAACTAAGTCCTGAGTTAGCATTTAGATTGGGACGTTTAGGTGGGTATGTTCTATCAGAGCATGCACAACTTGAAAATAACG
Organism: Dellaglioa sp. CoH-55-MRSF-9; assembly: GCF_056782155.1. The sequence goes on from NZ_JBXAYG010000003.1 coordinate 273,361, forward strand.
ATAGACCACAAGTGCTTGTTGCGCGTGATACACGAATCTCTGGTCAAATGCTTGAACAAGCTTTGATTTCAGGGTTATTATCAGTTGGGATTGAAGTACTCTCATTAGGCGTTATTTCAACACCTGGTGTAGCGTACCTTGTACGTGCCCAAAATGCAGTTGCTGGAATTATGATTTCAGCTTCACATAATCCCGTTCAAGATAACGGCATTAAATTTTTTGGTGCGGATGGTTATAAACTATCTGATGAACAAGAAGAAGAAATTGAAGTTTTATTAGAAAAAGATTCTGATGATTTGCCAAGACCAGAAGGTGAAGGCCTTGGAGTATTAGCAGATTATCCAGAAGGTGTACTGAAATATACACAATTTTTGGAACAAACAATTCCTGATGATTTAGAAGGAATTCATGTTGGAATTGATTCAGCTAATGGCGCAACAAGTGGACTTGTTTCACGTTTGTTTGCTGATTTAAATGCTGAATTTGAAACAATGGCAACTTCGCCTGATGGATTAAATATTAATGATGGCGTTGGTTCAACACATCCAGAAGGATTAGCTAAATTTGTAGTTGAAAATAAGCTTGAAGCCGGGATTGCTTTTGATGGCGATGGTGATAGATGTATTGCTGTTGATGAATTAGGTAATATTATTGATGGCGATAAAATTATGTACATTTGTGGATTATACATGAATGAACGTGGTCGCTTGAAAAAAGAAACAGTTGTGACAACTGTTATGAGTAATATTGGACTATACAAAGCACTTGAAGCAGCTGATTTAACATCAGTTAAAACACAAGTTGGTGATCGTTATGTTGTTGAAAAAATGCGTGCTGACGGTTACAACATTGGTGGCGAACAATCTGGACATATTGTATTCTTAGATTACAATACAACTGGTGATGGGATGCTAACTGCTATTCAATTGCTAAATGTTATGAAGAAAACAGGCAAGAAGTTATCTGAATTAGCTGCAGCTGTTCAGACTTATCCACAAGAACTTGTGAATGTTAGAGTGACAGATAAGCAAGCTGCATTAGATAATCAAAAAATTAAAGATAGTATTGCAGAAGTTGAAGCAGAAATGGCCGGCGATGGCCGAGTTCTTGTGAGACCTAGTGGAACTGAAAATTTATTACGTGTTATGGCCGAAGCACCAACAGAAAAAGAAGTTAAAGCTTATGTTGATCGAATTGTGCAAACAGTTCAAACTGAAATGGGCGTTTAGAAATTAAGCGAAAGAGTCATTTGAATGAAAATTCAAATGACTCTTTTTTTATTTTAAAGTTGATTTAAAATATAGACCAATATATTAATTCTTGACAAAAAAATATCAGAAAGGTATATTAATAGATATTGATAAGGGTTACTTGTTTTTTAAACATCTATACCAATTTTAAAATAATAATAAAAAATACATTTAAAAAAAGGATGACATAAACTATGTGTGGAATTGTTGGCGTAACAGGAAAAACGAATACTGTTGAAATTTTAATTAATGGTTTGGAAAAATTAGAATACCGTGGTTATGATTCAGCCGGTATTTTTGTTGATAACAAAACGGGTGAAGATTACCTTGTTAAAGAGGCTGGACGTATTTCGAATTTGAAGTCGGCCATTGATGATAAGGTTCATGGAACTGCTGGAATTGGACATACGCGTTGGGCAACACATGGCGTACCAAGTAAATTTAATGCCCATCCTCATGTTTCTGAAGATGGCCGCTTTTACCTTGTACATAATGGCGTTATCACTAATTTTTCTGAGTTAAAAGAACAATATTTAAAAGACGTAAATTTTGTTAGTGAAACAGATACTGAGGTTGTTGTTCAATTAATTGGATATTTTGCAAATAAAGAAAATTTAACTGCTAAACAAGCATTCAAAAAAGTTTTATCATTACTTGAAGGTTCTTCATATGCTTTCTTGATGATGGATCGTGAAGAACCAGAAACATTGTTTGTGGCTAAGAATAAGAGTCCTTTATTAATTGGTGTTGGGGATGGCTTTAATGTTGTCTGCAGTGATGCCATGGCAATGTTGAAAGAAACACATGACTTCATTGAACTCATGGATGGTGAAATGGTTATTGTTAAACCTGACTCTATTGAAATTGAAAATAAAGCTGGTGAAGCCGTATCACGTGATTCATATCATGTTGAAATGGATGATAGCGATTCAGAAAAAGGCGCATATCCATTCTACATGCTAAAAGAAATCGATGAACAACCAGCTGTTATGCGACGTTTATTGAGTGAGTATGTTGAAAATGAAGAAACTGTTAAAATTGATGATAGTATTTTAAACGCAATGAAAGCTGCTGATCGCATCTATATTGTTGCTGCAGGGACAAGTTACCATGCCGGATTAGTTGGAAAAGAATTATTTGAAGGTTTAGCTAATGTACCAACAGAAGTACATGTTGCTTCAGAATTTGGTTATCATATGCCATTACTTTCAGAAAAACCATTCTTTATTTTCTTATCACAAAGTGGTGAAACAGCTGATAGCCGTCAGGTTCTTGTAAAAGTTAACGAAATGATGTACCCAAGTTTAACAATTACAAATTCAGCAAATTCTACACTTTCTCGTGAGGCAACATATACGTTATTATTACATGCTGGTCCTGAAATAGCAGTTGCCTCAACTAAGGCATATACAGCTCAAATTGCCGTTGAAGCACTTTTAGCAAAAGCGTTAGGAACAGTTACAAAACAAACAAAAGCTCTTAATTTTGATGTTTATCATGAATTAACAATGGTTGCAAATGCTATGCAAGCTATGGTTGATGATAAAGACTCAATTAATGACTTAGCGAAAGAATTCTTAAGTGAAACGCGTAACGCTTTCTATATTGGTCGTGGTATTGATTACGATGTTTCAATTGAAGCTGCACTTAAATTAAAAGAAGTCTCTTATGTTCAAACGGAAGGTTTTGCATCTGGTGAATTAAAACATGGAACTATTGCCTTGATTGAAGAAGGCACACCAGTTGTAGCTATTATTACTGATAAACCGACTGCAAGTCATACACGAGGCAATGTTCAAGAAGTCTTGGCTCGTGGAGCAAATACAATTATCATCTCAACAGAGACATTAGCAAACGAGGGTGATCAAATTGTATTACCAGATGTTTCTGACTTATTAACACCGTTAGTAAGTATTGTGCCTGCACAATTATTGGCTTACTATACAAGCCTAAACCGTGGCTATGATGTTGATAAACCTCGTAATTTAGCTAAGAGTGTTACTGTCGAATAAGATAGATTGAAGAAATGATATTACCTGTTTAAGGGTAGTATCATTTTTTTGTTTATTATTTGGTATAGACCTATTGCTTTTTTTAAAATGATATTGTATTATTGGACTATACCAATTAGAGGAATAAATAATTGAAAAGAGGACAATCAAATGAAATTAATTATTGTTAAAGACCAAAACGAGGGTGGCCAAAAAGGCTACGAAATTTTTAAAGCTGCTAAAGAAGCAAATGCTAAAGTCTTTGGACTTGCTACAGGAAGCACACCATTAACAACCTATGCCGCAATTACAGCCAGTGACTTAGATTTTACGGATTCAACATCAGTTAACTTAGATGAATATGTTGGTTTAGGTGAAAAAGATTCACAAAGTTACCGTTACTTTATGAATGAAAATTTATTTAGTAAAAAACCATTTAAGACATCTTACTTACCTAATGGTCTTGAAAGTGATTCAGAAAAAGAAACAAAACGTTATGACAAAATTATTGAAGATAATCCAATTGATTTACAAATTTTGGGTATTGGTAAAAATGGTCATATTGGATTCAATGAACCTGGAACAGCTGAAGATAGCTTGACACATAAAGTTCATTTAACGGAGTCAACGATCAAATCAAATGCACGTTTCTTTGATAACGAAAATGATGTTCCTGAATATGCTTATTCAATGGGTATTGGATCAATCATGAAGTCGCACAAGATTTTACTTGAAGCTTTTGGTGAAAGTAAGGCAGAAGCTATTAAGGGAATGATTGAAGGCCCTATAACAGAAGACCTACCTGCAAGTTTCTTACAAAATCATGATGATGTAGTTGTCATTGTTGATGAAGCAGCTGCAAGTTTATTAAAAAATAAATAAAATTATCATCCATATGTAGAACTAATTCATTTAAAGCGTTAAAATAAATGGATTGGTTCTATTTGTGTTTTGTGCTTGCTTGACGGCTGATAGTAAGTCTAGTAACATGATGACAATTGTAAGAAAATACGTTTTTAGGAAGTTGAAAAAATGGTCGATTATAAAATTAGAGTAAAAAATGTCACAAAAGAATATGACTTATTTAAAACAAAATCTGAACATATCAAATCATTCTTTTCTTTTAAAAGTACGACGGTACCTCATTTTTGGTCTCTTAAAGGAATCTCGATGGATGTTATGAGTGGAGAAACACTTGGTTTAATTGGCGTTAACGGCTCAGGTAAATCAACGTTATCCAATATTATTTCGGGGATTATTCCACAAACAACCGGTATTGTAGATGTTCGCGGAGAAACTTCTATTATTGCTATCGGCGCTGGATTGAGAGGCCAACTAACCGGATTAGAAAATATTCGATTAAAAGGTTTAATGCAGGGTCTAACTAACCAACAAATTGATGATATTTTAGATGAAATTATTAATTTTGCTGATTTAGGTGATTTTGTTTATCAACCCGTTAAAAGCTATTCTAGTGGGATGAAATCTCGTTTAGGCTTTGCTATTGCCGTGCATATTGATCCTGATATTTTGATTATTGATGAGGCATTGTCAGTTGGCGATGATACTTTTTATCAAAAATGTGTTGATAAAATTAACGAATTTAAAGAACAAGGAAAAACAATTATTTTTGTTAGTCATTCATTAAAACAAATTGAAATGCTATGCGATCGTGTCGCATGGATCCAATATGGTGATTTAAAACAAGTTGGTCCTACTAAAGAAGTTGTCACTAAATATAAAGCTTATATTGATTGGTTTAAAAAATTATCAAAAAAAGAAAAAACAGCGTACCAAAAGAAACAAAAAGAGGCTCAAAAAGCGTTTAGTATCGATGACTATCTTATTAACCAAGTAGACAAAGAAAGTGCTGATGAAGCAAATTTAGGCGTTTCAAAGCAAGTTATTACCGAAAAGGTAAAAAAGGATTTCTATGGCTCTGTTTTAAATGAAAAAATGTCTAAACCAAGTAAGGTGCTAACAGCTGTGATTTTAGTCGCTGTGGTATTCTTTAGTTTAGTAAATATATCAGGGCATTCAATAAGTCATATTATTGAGAACCCAACAAGTATTGTTCATCCAGATAATACGAAATAATAGGAAAGTGTTGGCGTAGATCATTCGACAGCACTTTTTTAATACAAACTATTGACAACGCTTACATTTGATGTTATCTTAAGTTTGTAAGGTATATGAATTACCTTTATCAATTCTCTTTCTCTCTTATGCTAGCCACTATTGCGATGTAGTGGCTTTTTTTGTGCTTGTTGTACTTATTGTCAAATGTGTTTATACTTAATTAAGAGAATAGATGTAGAAAGTTGGGTTCAATATGAAAAGTCATGAAGTTTTATCATTAATTGAAGAAATTACTAGAAAAGATGGTTCTAAATATTTTGAATTATCGAACATGGTACAAAATGGGAGAGCAGAACTTGCAGTTCAAAGAGATTTATTGAAAGAAGTCCGTATTCTACAGTTAAATATTCCCAGATCATCACACGTTATTAATTATGAAAAATATATTAATCAAAATTTTGAAATGCCACTAGAAGCATTTACTGAATATCAAGAGTGGCATAAAACAGAAGAAGCTCAAAATGATTTGAATGCGATATTAAAAGACAATCATATTGAGTAAATATTACCAAAAATATCTTTACAAAATAGGTTAACCTATGGTATAAAATAGTATAGACAGAAATGAATTATAAAGATTGCTCAGTAGTTCAGCGGTAGAACGCTTGACTGTTAATCAAGATGTCGTAGGTTCGATCCCTACCTGAGCAGTATTCATAGAGGATGATCGACTTACTGCCGGTTATCTTTTTTTATTTATGAACTTAATTTTTTGAGTCCATTATAAGAAATTAATGATTAACTTGAATTATTTCTGAATACAGTTTAAAATTAAGAGATTGTAAGAAAGGGGGATTGCGAAATGTCATCAAACAACCATACAGGTGTCGGTAACGATCGTCGTCCAGTTAATACTCCAAACAAAAAGAACCGTCGTCGTAAACAACAAGAACTTGCTACTTTCTTAAAAGAAAGCAAAGCTAACGACGCAGCAGTTGCAGCAAAAAAAGCATAATTTAGTTAAATAAATGATGGCCACCGTTGATTAGAACGGTGGTTTTTTTGCATACTTTAGAATGAGTATTTTTTATTTAAATATATTTTTAGTGCCTTTTAGCTTACAATAAAAGAATCAATAAACTGACTAATGGAGTGATTTAAATTGGCTAAGAATTTTTATGCAGTATATAAAGGACGTAAAACGGGTATTTTCACAAAATGGCCTGATGTGGCAAAGTTGGTTAATGGATACGATGGGGCACGATACAAAGGATTTGAAACGCGAGATGAAGCCCAAAATTGGATGGATGATGGGGCACCTAGACCAACAGCGACAGGTAGTAAAAAAAGTGCGACAGCAGTTCATCAATCCGTAACTTTAACTTCAGATTCAATTCAAGTCTGGACTGATGGTGGTTCGAGAAATCATGGTAATAAATTAGGCGGTCACGTCCTAGCAGAAGATACTGCGGCATGGGCTTTTTATATTAAAACACCGGGTGAGACCTTTTCTGGTACAGATGGTGAAAAAGGTAAAACTAATAATCATATGGAAATTATGGCATTTCTTCAAGCTATGAAAAAATTAATTGATTTAGGATTACGAGAAGAACACGTCGTATTTATATTAGATTCGAAGTATGTCTTGAATGCAATTCAAAAAAATTGGTTAGTAGGTTGGCAACGTCGAAATTGGAAAAAAGCGGATGGTCAAACAGTACTTAATGTCGAACTTTGGCAACAAGTTGCTGAATTAATACCAGCTTTCACTAATGTTGATTTTGAATGGACAAAGGGTCATGCAGATAATGAAGGTAATAATAAAGTTGATGAATTATTAAATGAAACAATGGATAAAATGTAAGATAGGTGAAGTGGATTTCTACTAATGTAGAGAGCCACTTTTTTTATTTAAATGAATTCAAATTAAGATGAATAAAAAAGATTAGGCAGTAAATTAAAACGTTTACTGAAAGCGGTTGCTAAAATTCTAACGTGGTGTTATTATATTCATGAAGATAGATATAGGGGGATGATTGACAATGGAAGCTGAAGAATTAGAACCAGGGCAATCCGAAGCGCTACAGGAATTTATTTCCAATCTAGATATTTTGAACGCTTTGGCAGATGAAAAAAGACAACGATTAATTATTTTGCTAGGTTCTAAGTCACGGCAAGAGTTAACGGTTTCTGAGCTGGTTGACCGCATGGCGTTATCACAACCGGCAGTTTCACATCATTTGAAAGTTTTAAAAAATGTGGGACTTATTGATTATAAACAAACAGGATTAAAACGTTTTTACTTTTTAACACCTGAAAAAACATTAAACCGTTTGGAACATTTAATTAAAATGATTCGTGAAGGCGAAAAATCGAAGGAGGAATAGATTATGACTCAAAAAGCATATATGATTGGTACAGGTGTTGGTAACTTAGCAGCAGGTATCTATTTAATTCGTGATGGTGGCTGGCATGGTGACCAAATTACGATGTTTGGTTTAGAAAAACATGGTGCTAATGATGGCGCTGCAGTTAAAGATTATGTGACTGAATATGGTAACCAAGGTTTGAGTAATCAAAAAGGATTCCTAGCTAAAGGTGGTCGTATGTTGAATGAAGAAACATATGAAAACTTATGGGATGTTCTTCGAGAAGTGCCATCATTGGATAATCCTGGAAAGACAGTTACAGATGAAATTTTAGATTTTGATCATGCACATCCAACGCATGATATTGCACGCTTAATTGATAAAATGGATGGTATTAGAAATAAAGGCGGTAAGAATGATTATCGTCATATGCAATTTAATACACGAGATCGCGTTTTACTAACAAAATTAATGACGATGCCTGAATCAAAGGAATCAGAGATTAATGATATCAGTATTGAAAAATGGTTTGAAAATAGTCCACACATGTTTACAACTAATTTCTGGTATATGTGGCAAACAACTTTTGCCTTCAAAAAGGAAAGTTCAGCAATGGAATTACGTCGTTATATGAACCGAATGATTCTTGAATTCAGTCGTATTAACACATTGGAAGGTGTTACAAGAACACCATATAACCAATATGAAAGTATTATTTTACCAATGCGTAAATATCTTACAGACCGTGGTGTAACCTTTGTGGATAACCGTAAGATAACTGAATTTAAATTTAAAGATACAGCTTTACGTGACGATATTGTTGTCACTGGTCTTGAATATGAAGAAGTCGATAATGATAATAAAGTCGGCGAAATCATTATTAATGATGGCGATTTAGTATTTGATACGAATGGTTCAATTACAGATAGTTCATCAATGGGCGATATTGATACACCGATTGTGGAAAATATGGACTATGCACCTAGTGCTAAATTATGGAAACAAGCTACTGAACATTTCTATAACTTAGGTAAACCAGATAAATTCTTTAATGATCGTCAACAAAGTGAATGGATGAGTTTTACAGTCACAACTGATAATCATTTAGCAGTAAATGAAATTGCACGGATTACACAACAAGAACCTGGTAATGCATTGAATACCTGGGTTGATAGTAATAATTTATTATCAATCGTGGTTCATCATCAACCTCATTTCCATGCTCAAAAAGAAAATGAGACTGTATTCTGGGGTTACTGTTTATATCCTCGTCGCAAGGGTGATTTTGTTCAAAAACCATTTATCGAGATGACTGGTCGCGAAATGTTAGAAGAATTATTAGGCCATTTGGCTCAAACAGATACAGCTACGAATAATATTAGCCAACGTACAGATGAAATTATGGATAGTGTTGTTAATGTTATACCTGTTTATATGCCATATGCGAGTGCCTTATTTAACCGTCGCGCAATTGGTGATCGTCCTGACGTTGTACCTGAACATTCAAAGAATTTGGCCTTTATTAGTCAATTTGCAGAAATGCCATTTGATATGGTCTTTACAGAACAGTATTCGTTCCGTTGTGCACAAATTGCTGTGTATAAGTTCTTAGGAATTTCAGATACGCAATTAACACCATTACATCATTATGAAAAAATGCCAAAAGTTTTGGCAAAAGCAACGAAAACAATGTTTAGATAAGTTGAAATAACGATTTATAAGAATTTTTATAAATCGTTATTTTTTTGATGTATAATTAAGATTCATTCTAATTCGGAGAAGGTGTCTTAATGATCAAAATAAATACAGTAGCTGATCAGATACAATTATCAGGTATTCGTCGATTTGATGAATGGGTCTCCAAAATAGACGGTATCGATAAGTTAACGTTAGGTGAACCTAATTTCATCACACCTCAACATATTATGGACGCTACAAAAACAGCGCTTGATAACGGACAAACACATTATGAAGCCTCAGCTGGTAATCCAGAATTACGACAGGCAACTGCTGATTATTATAATGAAAAGTTTGAATTGGCTTATGACGCAAAGAATGTTTTAGTGACCGTTGGGGCAACTGAGGCAATTGCTACAGCATTAAAGACGGTAACAACACCAGGAGATTACATTTTAGTACCAGTTCCTTGTTATCCAGCTTACTTGCCATTAATGCAGTTACAAGGCGTTAAACCTATTTTTATGGATACACGTACGACGAACTTTAGGGTAACGGCAGAGCTTATTGAAAAGACATTGCAGGAAAATAAGAATAAAGCTATCGTTGGATTTATATTTAATTATCCAACTAACCCTACCGGTGTTTCTTATGGTAAAATTGAGTTATCTTCTATTAAAGATGTTTTGAAAAAACATGACATTTGGGTGATGAGCGATGAAATTTACTGCGAGTTAACCTATGAACAACCGCATATTTCCATGGCTAATTTGTATCCTGAAGGGACAATTTTAATAATGGGATTGTCTAAATCACATGCAATGACCGGTTGGCGGATTGGGTTTGTATTAGCTGAAGAACGATTAATTAATGCTATGAAAAAGGTCCACCAATATCACGTAACGACCGCGGCAACTTTATCACAAGTAGCTGCACTTGAAGCTGTTAAAAATGGGAAGCAAGATAGTGTACCAATGAGAGATGCTTATCATATTCGTCGTGATAGATTGGTAACAGCCTTAGAAAAATTAGGTTATAATTTAATTAAACCAGATGGCGCCTTTTATTTATTCGTTGAAATACCTAAAAAACTAAAATTAACGTCAGTTGAATTTTGTCAGCAACTTGCTCTGAAAGAAAAGGTAGCTGTTGTTCCAGGTAGTGCATTCACAGAATTTGGTGAGGGCTACTTTAGAATAAGTTTTGCTGCAAGTGATGAACAGTTAGCAAAACTCATCATCGCCTTGGAAAATAGTAAGCATTAAATTCAATTTATTAATCTAATTATGGTACGTTTGTATGAGTAAAAGGAGTGATTAAAATGGATGGAAATGTTGACTGGACAATTGCTGAGCTTAAAAAAATTGAAACAGAAGAAAACCAATTATTGATTGAAGCTACAATTGCGCTATTAAAAGATCAGTCAGTTGAAATTGAGAGCTTGCATGGCTCAATGGAAGGGCAGCTTTGGAGCCCAAGTAACTGGCGTAAGTAAAATCATCAATAATGGCAACAAAACAAGTGAGGAGTGACGATATGAATAATAGATTAGAAAAGTTGGACTTTGACATAACACCGGTAACTTTTAAACGCGTTTTAGTTGCCATAGATGAGGATGATTCTGAATCATCAATTTTAGCTTTTAATTATGCGGTAGCGTTAGCTAAGTTACAACAAATTCCTTTAGGGATTGTTTCAATATTAGAGACAGGTGATATGAATATTTTTGATTCTATGTCACCAGTTGTTATCAAAGAAAATAAAAAATTACTTGAAGAAAGTATCGAACGCTATGTAGATAAGGCGCATGATTTTGGCGTTAAAAATGTACAAGCAATTGTTTCTGCTGGTAGACCAGGTTCTGAAATTGTTGAGAAGGTTATTCCAGATTTTAAACCGGATATTCTAATTTGCGGTTCAAAAACGAATACGCCAAGTAATTCAAAGAAATTATTTATTGGCTCTCAAGCTAGTTATATGGCTCAAAATGCACAATGTTCCGTTAGTGTCATCAGATAATATTTTAAAAATATGAATGTTAAAAGAGCGAAAAACTCATTTTACAGTTTTTTGCTCTTTTTTAATAAAAAAATAACATAATTGTTCGTATATATGATAAGATTAACCATAGTAAATTAAAATATAGTGAGGATGGTTAAATTGAAATATTATAAAGCGTACCGAATTAGTCTTGGGTGGCAAATTTTAATTGGATTAATTTTAGGAATTATTATTGGTGCTATTGGGTATCAAAATAAACTCATTATTAACTCACTTCAACCGCTGGGAACCATCTTTATTAATATGATCAAAATGATTGTCTTACCGATTGTTGTTTCATGTCTAGTGGTCGGAATCGCCAATATGGGAGATATCCACAAATTAGGTAGAATCGGTGGAAAAACATTAATTTACTTTGAAATTATGACAACAATTGCGATTGCATTAGGATTAATTGTTGGTAACTTAACTAAACCCGGACAATTTATAGATATTACAGCTTTAAATAAAGTCGATATTAGTCAATATGTTACAACTGAAAACTCAACCTCTACTGGGTTGAGTACGATTTTAATGCATATTGTGCCAACTAATATTTTTGAGGCACTTGTTAAAGGTGATATGCTGCCTATTATCTTCTTTTCCGTTTTATTTGGACTCGGGACAGCAACGCTAGGTGAGAAGGGAAAACCGATTATTGATTTCTTCTCAGCTGTATCTGAAGTTATGTTCAAAGTGACAAACTGGGTAATGAAATTGGCACCTATCGGTGTTTTTGCATTAATTGGTGTCACAATAGCACAATTAGGCGTTTCTGCTTTAAAACCATTAGGGTTCTTTATTATTGTGACCTATATAACGATGATATTTTTTGTTATTGTAGTAATGGGTCTTGTTGCTAAATTATTTAAAATTAATTTAATCGTCTTGTTAAAGGTAATCAAGGATGAAATGATTCTTGCTTTTTCAACGGCTAGTTCTGAAGCAGCACTGCCTAAAATTATGGAAAAAATGGAAAATTTTGGTGTTAAAAAGGGAATTGTTTCTTTTGTTGTTCCAACAGGATATACATTTAATCTAGATGGATCAGCAATTTATCAGTCAATAGCTGCTCTGTTTTTGGCACAGGCATACCATATTAATTTATCAATTGGACAACAAGTTACATTATTGATTGTGTTAATGATTACGTCTAAAGGGATGGCTGGAGTACCTGGTGCATCATTTGTCGTCCTATTAGCGACAATCTCAACTATTGGTGTTCCTGCTTCGGGGTTGGCTTTTATCGCTGGAGTTGATAGAATCATAGATATGGGTCGTACAACCGTCAATGTTGTTGGTAATTCATTAGCAGCTGTTATTATCGCACAATCAGAAAATGAATTTGATCGTGAAAAGAATCAAAAGTATTTAGAAAAATTGAACATTAAGTAACCTTAAAAAGGGGGCTTTCGGAAAAAAATGACGAAAGAAATTAAATTAAAATGGTTGTTAATAGGTTCAGTGATTAGTAGCGCAGGTTCAAGTTTCGTCTGGCCGTTAACAACAATTTACATGCATAACTATTTAGGTAAAAGTTTAACATTTTCTGGAATTGTACTATTAATAAACTCAGTTGCGACTATTATTGGTAATTATGCTGGTGGTTATTTATTTGATAAATGGCGGCCTTATTATGCGACATTGGTAGGAATCGTAATTGCATGGTTGGCCGTATTAGGCTTAGTTTTCATGCATGGCTGGCCAGCATACCCAATTTTGCTAGTTATTTTGGGTCTTGGTAACGGGATTGTGGCAACAATTTTAAATTCATTTGCGGCCACAATTAGAAGAAAAGATAGTCGATATGTTTTTAATCTCTTTTATTTAGCTTTAAATTTAGGGATTGTTATTGGGACATTATTAGTTGGATACGTGATTGAAGTTAGTGTCACAATGGTCTTTGTATCAGCATTAATTTTATATTCAATATTTTTGATTACTGCTATTTTAGCGTATAGAGTTGATCCAATACGAAAAAAAGTGAAACCAACAAAATCAGAACAATCAGCTGGTGTTAATCCCAAAGTTTGGATTATCGGCGCAATGTGGTTAACATTCCTGGTTATTTGGTTGAGTTACGAGCAATGGCAAAGTAATTTATCAATTTATATGGATAAGTTAGATATTCCATTGAGTCAATATAGTTTATTATGGACGATTAATGCAGGACTCATTGTTTTTGGACAACCACTAGTGACGCTTGTAACGAGAACAATTGCTAAGTCATTATTTAGACAAATTATTATGGGTGTTGGCTTATTTGCGTTATCATTTACAACACTTATTTTTGCGAAAGACTTTTCTCATTTTGTCTTTTCAATGGTCTTGTTGACGTTAGGTGAAATGGTCGCATTCCCAGCCATTCCGGCATGGATTAATGAACTGGCCGAGCCAGGTCAAGAAGGTAAGGCACAAGGAACGATTAATATTGCCGCATCTATTGGTAAAGCGTTAGGACCATTAGTTGGTGGAATCGTAATTGAACGATTGTCATACAACGGTTTGTTCGTTGGTTCGACATTATTAATCTTACTTGCCTTGGCAGTTGTTGTTATTGCAACTAAGAAAGCGAATATAAAATCGTAAAAAAATACCACAACTTTTATAAGGTTGTGGTATTTTTTATTCTAAATCATTAAAATAGGCTAATAAATCAGTCGTAGATAGGTTGGCACGTTTTTCACCTGATAAATCAGATTGAATCTGACCATCATTTAAGACAATTGTTCGATTACCATATGATAATGCGTCCTCTAAGTGATGCGTAATCATTAGACAAGATAATTGTTCTTGTTCAACAATTTCGGCGGTTAATTTTAATAATTCTTGGCTTGTTTTGGGGTCGAGGGCGGCCGTATGTTCATCTAGTAGCAGTAAGTCAGGTTGAATCAAAGTTGCCATTAAAAAACTTAATGTTTGACGTTGACCACCAGACAAGTTTCCAGCAGGTGTATTTAAATGTTCTGATAAACCATTTGGCATCTTTGCGGTTAATTCACGAAATTGCGTCATTTTTTGTTTTAAATGACGAGGTTTAAACCGACGGCGACTGCCTCGATTTAAGGCTAATAATAGATTTTCAGCGACTGTCATTCTAGGTGCTGTGCCCATTTTAGGATCTTGAAAAACACGACTAATATAATTTGTCCGTTTAATATCATTTTCATTCGTAATATTTTTATTGCGTAACATAATTTTGCCACTCGTTGGTTTAATATTACCAGCAATTGTATTGAAAAGGGTCGATTTACCAGCGCCATTAGTACCAATTACAGTTATAAAATCGCCTTTATTGATGGTGAGGTTTAAATTTTTTAAGATTTGTTGCTCCTCAGAAGTACCGGTATTAACGGTAGTGACGATATTGGAAAGTGAAAAAATGGGTTCAGTCATTTTGAATGGCCTCCTTCAAACAAAGTATTTAGTCTTAGCGCTTTTCGGAGAGTTGGTAACATTAAACAGAATGCTAAAATAATAGCAGAAATTAATTTTAAATCGTTTGCGTTAAAGCCTAATGTTAATACAATTAAAATAACAAATCGGTAGAAAATACTACCAATGACAACGGCAACCAAACGTGCTGTTAATGATAAGTTACCAAAAACAACTTCACCGATAATAATTGCAGCAAGCCCAATGACAATCGTTCCGATACCCATACTGATATCAGCATAGCCATTATTTTGCGCGATTAGCCCACCGGCAAGTCCGATGAAGCCATTTGAAACCATTAGTCCTAAAATCTTCATACGATCGGTTTGGATACCAAGTGAGCGGGCCATTTTTTCATTATCACCGGTTGCGATGAACGCTTGGCCTAATTCGGTATTTAAAAAGAAAGCGAGTAAGCCAATACTAATGATAACCAGAATGAGCCCTAATACAACGGAATCAAAAGATGCAGGAAGATTAGTTAGAAAGTGAGCAGAAAAAATTGTATTTTGTCCAAGTAAACTGATATTTGCTTTTGTTAAAATTCGTAGGTTAATTGAATATAAACTTGTCATGACAAGGATTCCAGCTAATAAAATCGGAATTTTACCTTTTGTATAAAGTAACCCGGTGGCTAGACCAGCTAGTGTCCCTGCTAGAAATGCAAAGAATGTGGCCAGAAGCGGGTTAACTCCGTGGATTAGACAAATCACAGTTACGCTGGCGCCCATTGGAAAAGTACCTTCGACAGTCATATCAGGAAAGTCTAAAATTCTAAATGAAAGATAAAGACCAAGACCTAAAACCCCCCATAGGAGTCCTTGTCCGATAGCAGATACAATAATTGTCATTTGATTAACTCTCCTTTATTTTTGGCTTGATCAATTAATGCTTGTGGAATTGTAATATTTAAGGCCTTTGCTGTTTTCAAATTAATAACAAGATCACCTTTTTTTACAAAATTAATTGGTGTTGTTGCAGGGACACTTTTTCCAGAAAGAACGGCAGCAGCCATTTTACCAGTGGCTACACCTAAATCATATTGGTTAATACTAATAGTTGCCAAGCCGCCATTTTTGACCATTGTATCTACTGCAGGGAAAATTGGAATTTTAGCTTGTGTCGCATTTTTAACGAGAGTCTGCATACTTGATGCTACTGTGTTATCCGTGGGGACATAAACGGCATCAACAGATGCTACGAGCGATTGTGACACTTGGTCAACATCATTTGTAGAGGTAATTGTTGCCGATTTAACTTCTAAGCCTGATTTGATTGCTGCAGATTTAAATTGTTGATACTGTTTTGTAGCTGAATCGTCACTTGATGTGTAAAGGACACCCACGGTTTTCATATTAGGTATTAGTTCCTTCATTAAAGCTAACTGTGCTTTAATAGGTGCTTGATCAGAAACACCGGTGATATTATTACCTGGTTTCTGATTGTTGCTAACTAAACCAGAACCTTTTGGATCAGTAACGGCACCTAAAATAATTGGTGTTTTTTTAGTTACATTAGCTAAAGATTGTGCAGAGGGTGTTGCGATACCAATCATGAGATTAACATTTTCATTATTAAACTTGTCACTCATTGATTTTAAATTACTTTGATCAGCTTCAGCATTTTGGAAATCAATATTCACAGACTTACCAGGTACGTAACCTTCTTTTTCTAATCCAGCAATAATTCCTTTATGAATCGCATCCAGTGCAGGATGTGTTGTTAATTGAAGAATACCAATTGTTGGTACTCCTTTAGCGTTTGAAAATGTTGTTGGTTGAAGTGTTGAGAAAAAAGCAATCACTAAGAATAAAAATAACGCAATAATGGTTCCAATTAATCGTTTCATTTTATAAGTACCCCTTTAATTTTTAATAAAAAAAGACAGTCCTCAGATTCGAGGGCCGTCTTGAAAGACAAAACCCCCGCATGAATATACTGATATCCATACAGGGGTTTTGATTTATAGAAACCAAACCGATATACAGATACAATCTGAATAGACAGATTATATCTGTAAAAAACAGACTACAATCTGAATAACCGGCTTTGCCAACGATTATTAAGTTTTACTTGTGAATAAGTCATAGGCTTGATTTCCTCTCTGAGTTAGTTGATAAATGTAGTATAGATAAATCTGATATTATTGTCAAATATTATTTAAAAGATTTTAAAAGTTATAAAGAGTATAATTTAGAAAACAACAAAATTGATTCGACATTCATAGTGCGGTATGATATTTTTATTGGGAATAGCGCACTATGAATTCATAATATGAGGTGAAAAACTATGAAAAAATCGTTAAAGATTGGTATTAGTATCGGAAGTATTTTAGTTTTGGGAATTCTTGGTGGAGCAAGTTTCAATCAAAGTATGCATTTTAATAAAGGCATCACAATTAATGATACAGATGTCAGTGGATTAAGTGTTGATAAAGTTATTAGTAAGTTAAAAAATGAAACGTCAAAAAATGTTATTTATGTAGGTAAAACAAAAATAGTCGATGCAAAAGATACAACAACTGGTTTTACTGATGAAGATAAGCCAGCGATTAAAGCATTGTTGAAGAAGCAACGTACCATTCTTCCTTCAAATGTTAAGAAAAATTATGCGATTGTTCCACAAAAGTTGAATACAACAGTTAAGGATCAATTAAAAGCACAATTAAAAACCCAACTAACAAAGTTAAATAAAACAAGAACAGTGGCTGTTGATGCAAGTCCCATTTTAAAAAATGGAAAAGTATCAGTAACACCTGGGAAAAAAGGGAATCAATATAATGTTAAGCAAATTTTAGCTGCCTATGATAAGGCTGGCTATAGTAGCATTACGAAGTTGAAGGATACTGAACTCCAACCTTTATCTGCTGACAGTAAAACAGTTAAAGCTGATACTGAAAAATTGGATACACTAGCTGCTAGACAGACTGTTTATACCGTTCAATCAACGAAGTATACGTTGAAGGGTGCAGATATTCTTAAGCAAGCAACTGTTGAAGATGGTAAATATGTTGTTGATACGAGTGGTATTTCTGCAAAAGTAGATGAAATTAATAAGAAACAAGCAACATTGAATAAAAAGTATAATTTTAAAACGGCTACAGGAAGTACTGTTCCAGTTAGTGGACAATCATATGGTTGGGCCCTTGGAATGAATGACTCAGTGACACATGTTTTGACAGCGTTAGAAGATGGTACTGCAGCTATTGACGCAACCAATGATAAATATGGTGTTGGCTATAATACTTATGGAACTGGTTACACAACGACTGCAAATGATGGACTTGGAGATACGTATGCTGAAGTGTCAATTGCGCAGCAGAAAGTTTGGATCCATAAAAATGGCAAGGTTGTTTTAACAACTGATGTTGCAACTGGTAAACATAGTACTGGTGAAGATACAACTAAGGGTGTTTGGTATATTATGTACAAACAAACGCCATCAATACTTAAAGGTAGTGAAGTTGGTAAAGCTAATTATTCTGTCAAAGTTAGTTACTGGGCTCAATTCACAAATAGTGGAATTGGTTTCCATGACGCTAGTTGGAGAACAAATTGGTCTAAAACAGCTTATCTTAAAGATGGTTCTGGTGGTTGTGTTAATACAAAACCAGCCGCAATGGCAACTTTATTTGCGAACGTTTCACAAAACGAACCTGTTGTTGTTTATTAATTTAAGGCTTAATCAGTTCTTAAACTGGTTAAGCTTTTTTTAATGATTTATTATTAATAACTTCATAGATAAGTCATAAAGCCAAGGTAGTATGAACCTATACCAGAAAGGAAGTTTAACAAAATGAAAATAGATAAAAACAAAGATAATAAATTAATAAGTGATAATATCGTTTCTGCACAAGTCATTGCGTTGAACAATCATATTATTACTGTAAAAACTGAAAATTCAGAAATTATAAAAATTAAACAACCAAATAGTACAAAAAATGACAAGATATTTCTAGAGACAATGAAAGATATTTTACGGTCGGGATTGTGGATTCCTGTGAATCGAGTCATGCAAATTATAATGCGTTATGACTGGTTTGATACGCCATTTGAAGAATATAGTTATGTATAGAAATCATGTATAATAACGTTAGAGGTGGCAGGGATGACGATTAAATTAATTGCAGTAGATTTAGATGGTACATTTTTAAGGGATGATAAATCATACGATAAAGAAAGATTTTCGCATCAATTTGAAAGGATGCAACAACAGGGAATACATTTTGTGGTAGCAAGTGGGAATCCAACCTTAGCCATTGAACAATATTTTAAAGAAATTAAAGATAAAATTGGTTACGTTGCTGAAAATGGAGCAGTCATTCAAGATGCAAAAGAGTTATTGAAAGAATACATTTTTGAAAATAGTCTCTATCAAGAAACGATTCAGTATTTGAAGGAAACATTCACTGAAATAGGACTATTAGCGGTTAATAATCAAGGAGGTTTCTATGATAAACGGGAATCTGATACATTTATTCAAGATGTAAATGATTATTATCCGAAAGTAACCGGAGTCGATAATTTGGTATCACTTAATCAAGGAATTTCTATGCTGACGGGTCATTTTCCCGTGTCGTTATATGAAAGAATATCATTACAATTAAATACTGAAATGAATAATAAACTTCAAGCAAAAGCGTCTGGATTTGGTTATATTGATATTAATTTAGTGAACGCGACAAAGAAAAACGGCATAAATTTACTACAAAATCGTTGGCAAATCTTGGATGAAGAAGTTGCGACATTTGGGGATAATGATAATGATCAAGAAATGTTGGCGTTCACGCCGAATAGTTTTTCTATGGCTAGCGGATCAAAGTTAGCTAAAAAAACAGCAAAACACATCATTGGGTTGAATCAAAATGATAGTGTTTTGGATAGCATTGATGATATTTTAAATCATAAATTGTAAAGAAACGTTCTTTTCCAAGGGGCGTTTCTTTTTAGTTCTTTGTATCCGTTTACTTATGCAGTATAATAGAGTTATTAAAGCATAATCGGAGGAATGTAATTTTGACAGTCAAGATAATTGCAGTGGATTTAGATGGTACATTTTTAAGAGATAATAAAACGTTTGATGAAGTTAGATTTAGTCACCAATTAGTTGAACTAAAAAATAAAGGGATTCATTTCGTGGTAGCAAGTGGAAATCAAGTTATGAAAATTAAAGATATTTTTAAACGTATCTCTGGTGAAATAGGTTACGTTTCAGATAACGGTGCGGTTATTTATGATGGCAACACCCATATCAGATCATTTAATATTGATCCAGCCGTATTTGAAAAAACAGTTTTATATATCCAAAAGGTATCGCCAAATTATGGAATCTTAGCATCAACAGATGAGAGTGGGTATATTGATGCAAGTGAGTCTGATAACTTTGTAGAAATGGCTAATACGTACTATCCAGACATTATTAAGGTCCCTAATTTAAGTAAGGTTGAAAAAACTATTTCTAAAGTTACGATTAATGGCCCCATTGACGAATATAAAACATTTGCGGTTAAATTAAAAGAAAATGTTGATGAATCATTAGTTGCAAAAGTTTCTGGTTTTGGATTTATTGATATCAATGTTAAAGAGGCAACAAAACAAAATGGGTTAAATGCTTTGCAAGAATTATGGGATGTAAAAGATGATGAAGTAGTAACCGTTGGAGATAATGATAATGATGCTGAGATGTTGGCATACACACCATTAAGTTTTGCAATGGAAAAGTCTTCAAATATGGCAGCTAAAATGGCAAATCATCGTATCGGTTCAAATCAAGATGATAGCGTCTTAGATTTAATTGATGACGTTTTAGCAGGTAAATATTAAAATATAATTTAGATAATGACGTAAAAATAAGTGATGATTATCACTTATTTTTTTACAAAAAAAACCACTTTCTTGTGAAAGTGGCAGATAATTAAATTTATTTAGAAACAACGCTAAAACGTTCTTGATGATGTGAATTAGATTCAATTTCATCAACCAATGCGATAGAGAAGTCGGCATAGCTAATTTCACTATTACCTTGTGAATTCATTGTTAAAACGTCACCGGCAATTTGATAGTGGCCTGTTTTTTCGCCACTAGGATTGAAAAATGCAGCTGGTGAAATATAGACCCAATCTACATTTGAAACGGTACGGAGTGTGACTAAAGCATCACGCATATTTTTGGCTGTTGCTTTAGCACCTTCAGGGAAGTCAGGTGTATCACCAAGTAACAGTGTTTTTTCAGAATCAACGAAAAGACTACTTGCGCCACCAACAATAACGAGCTTAACCTTAGTATCAGCTAAGATATCCGTTAAATGTTTTAATGATGTTTGATGAAGATTTTCTTGACCAAATGGAGCGTTAAAAGCATCTACAATAACATCAAATAATTCTAAATCAGCAGTTGTTAACTTGAAAAGATCTTTTTCTATAAAAGGAACATCTTCTGTTAATTTGCTTTTATTTCTAATAATAGCAGTAACATCTAAATGACGAGAAACTGCCTCTTTTAATGTAGATTGTCCTTGTTTACCAGTTGCACCAATAATTCCAATTTTCATTTTATAACTCCCTTTCTAAGTAACTGTCTTCACAATAGTTGAATGACATTTTTTTGTCAAAGAATAAGTCGTCAGGTTACATCTTTATTTTAACTGATAAATATGGTATGTTTATAGTTGTTATGGGGATGTTCAGGATTCGACAGGTATAGGTTGAGCTTGGATTGCGTTTCGAAGTTTGCGTCTTCGTTAAAACGCTCAGTTAAATTATAACTGCAAAAAATAATAGTAATACTTACGCTTTAGCTGCTTAATAGCGCTCTAACGTAGATCCTCCTAGTATCGTCCATGTGCTAGATCTGGGTCCTAAATTAAGTGGACTTACGTTAACTTCTTCCACCTGGAGAAGTTAAAAGAGACTAATCAGGTTAGTCAGACGTGTTAGCCCTGTTATACGGCGCTACGGTTGGCGAATTTTAAATAGTATAACTATGAACGTAGATGTTTGAGTGGCAATATGCTTGGACGCGGGTTCGACTCCCGCCATCTCCATTTTACAGTTTGAATAAGGTTGAAAAGCCTTATAAAATATCACTTTTGCATTTTAAAAGTTTGAATAAGATTGAATGAGTTTGAATGCAAATTAAGGTGTTTTTAAGGTGATTTTTGACAATCCTATTCAACATAACAGATGAAAAGATGACTTGATTCGACGAGTTATCTTTTTTATTTTGCCATAAAATTAGAGGTCTATTATGAAAAAATAAATTAATTTGTTAGAAATTACGGACACAAAAAATGACCATTTACAAAGGATTATTTTTGTAAGTAGTCGTTTTTTACGAACTTTATATTAAAATAAAGGTATAAACCAAGAAAGAATATAGTTAGTAACCATATCTAATATTGGAGATAGAGGTTAACTCTTTTAATTTTTTAGATTGATTGTCAGATAAAGGTTGTTCATCATTCCTGATGGCTTTAGAAAGATCTAAGTTCATGCGACTTAAAATGAATGGAACAGAAGAACGTTTTTGTTTTAGTTCTTCGAGATAAGCTTGTAACGTAATTTTAAGTGTATTATTACCATTATTTGTACTTAAATCAGTTAATAAATCGGTAATAATTTGTTCGGCCTGTTTTCCACGATCATCTCCGCCGGAAAACCATTTTAATTTATTCATAGACTAGAACTCCTTAATTTATTTGTATTAACTAATAATATATTAAAATATATAAATTAAAGAGAAATAGTTAACATAATAAATGATAAATATGGTCCCAGTTGATCATTAAAATATAAATTAACCTACCAGTTTATGCCTGCCATATTTGTTGGAAGTATATTTTATCTTTAAAAAGTGGAATTATTTTTAGTTGATTTAATGACTAATCTTTGTAATACTAAATTTATAAAAATTTAGGGGGTTCGTATGTCAAAAGGTAGAGTTGAAGCGTTCACAGATGCTGTAGTTGCTATTATTATGACAATCATGGTTTTAGAGTTAAAAGCACCAGAGGGAGACACATTTTCAGATTTAATACCGCTTCAAAGTACTTTTTTAGCTTACGTATTAAGTTTCTTTTTAATTGGTGTCACCTGGAATAATCATCATCACATGTTTCAATTGGCGGATAAAATCAATGGGCGGGTGTTGATTGTTAATACTGGATTTATGTTTGTAATGTCATTCATGCCATTTGCAACAAGCTGGGTTGGTGAACATTATAATAAATTTGCGCCTGCCTTTTTATATGGCCTTGTCTTTCTATTATTTAATATTATGTATGTAGTATTAACTAATGAATTACTTCGAGCAAATGGGCCTGAATCAAATTTAGCAAAAGCAATTAAAAATGACAATAAAACATGGGTGTCGTTATCTTTTTCACTTATTGGATTGATGTCAGTATTTATTAAACCAGAGTTGGTGTTAATTTTTTGTCTGATTGTACCATCAATTTGGTTTATACCTAATCGATTAATTGAAAATTTCTATAAAGACAAATGAAAAAAAGTTCCAACAAGAAATTTCTTGTGTAATAATCCCTTTATGGTTGTCAGATGAAATAATATAATTTCATCCGATAATCATGGAGGGATTTTTGTATGTCC